>NZ_JBMDWU010000541.1:0-47901 GCF_048594385.1 Micromonospora sp.
CGTGGTTCGCGCCGCTCTTCTTACGGGCCTTCTTCTTACGGGCCTTCTTCGCCATGCTGACCTCCTCGTGATGGGTCCGACCCTGCTGCGGTCGACCCGCGACTGCGTGCACGCCGCCGGCCTCCCGGCGTCGGGTCCGACCTGATGATGCTAGTGCGGCCGGCGGGCACCGTCGTGCGCCGGGGCGGCAGCGGTACGCGGGGCGCGCGTGGCGCTCTCCGCCCACGCGGGGCCGGTCCGTGATTGGATACCGACGCAGACACACCCGGTGGAGAGGGAGGGCCGTGATGGCCGAGGAGATCCGCGCCGAGATGGTGGCCAACGTGTGGAAGGTCGTCGCGTCGACCGGGGACACCGTCTCCGAGGGGGACACGCTGGTGATCCTGGAGTCGATGAAGATGGAGATCCCGGTCGTCGCCGAGTCCGACGGGGTGGTCGAGCAGCTCGCGGTCAACGAGGGCGACGTGGTGCAGGACGGTGACCTGATCGCGGTGATCGGTTGATCCCCGACGACCGGACGACTGGCCTGCTGGTCCGGCGGGCCGTACCGGCCGAGTTCCCGGCGGTGGCCCGGTTGACCGTCGCCGCCTACGAGGCCGACGGTCAGCTCAAGGGCGAGAACGGCTACGGCGTGGTGCTGGCCGACGTGGCCGGTCGGGCGGAGCACGGCGAGATCCTGGTCGCCGTCGACGGGGCGACCGGCACGGTTCTCGGCTCGGTCACCTACGTGCTGCCCGGCAGCCCGTACGCGGAGCTGTCCGGGCCGGGCGAGGCGGAGTTCCGGATGCTGGCGGTGGACCCGGCCGCCCAGGGGCGGGGCGTGGGGGTGGCGCTGGTGCGGGCCTGCCTGTCCCGGGCCGTGGCGCAGGGCTGCACGGCGCTGGTCATCTGCGTCCGCAGCGGGCTCGCCGACGCCGCCCACCGGCTGTACGCGGGGCTCGGATTCGTGCGTACCCCGCAGCGGGACTGGTCGCCGCTGCCCGGTGTCGACCTGCTCGCCCTGCGGCTGGCGCTGCCCGCCGGCGCGGACCGGACCACCGTCGGCTGAACGCCGTCAGCGGTCCGCCGGGCCGCCCTCGTCGATGCCGGCCAGCAGTTCGTCGGCCAGTTCGAGGGCGATCTTCTTGCGTTCGTCGTCGGTGATGTCCGGTGTCCGCACGGCGAACCAGCTGCTGTGTACGGCGAACAGCACGAGCGTCGCCCGCAGCTGGGCCCGGGGTGAGTCGTCGCCCTGGCAGATCGCGTCGGCCAGGCGGAACATCCGCTCACGCATCTGCTGGCCGGCGACGAGGCTCTTGAGCACTGTCTGGTTCTGCTCGAAGAACCGCATCACCACGGACTGCCCGGGGGCGAACATCGTGTCGGCGTACTGGCTGACCAGTTCCCGCCGGGTGGCCCGGCTGGCCGGTTGGTCGCGGGCCCAGTCGATCAGCTCGTCCATCCGGTGCAACCGGTCCTCGACGTAGCTGTTGACGATCTCTTCCTTGCTCTTGAAGTGGTAGTAGAGGGCGGCCTTGGTGACGCCGAGGCGCTCGGCGATCTCCCGCAGCGAGGTCTTCTCGTATCCCTGCTCGGTGAAGAGCTCCAGGGCGACGGCCTGGATGCGCCCGCGCGTGCCGCCTGTGCTCTGAGTCACCTGTACCTACCACCCAACTCGCTTGACGGGGTCCCGCCCTCCAACTTACCGTGCGGCTAGTAAGGTGACTAGCCGGGCGGCAAGTAAGTGCGACAGATCTCCGGGGGAGCTTACCCATGACTCAGGAAACCCAGGCGAGGGCGAAACCCAACATCCGGGTGGTGCTGTTCGGCCTCATGATCGCGATGATGCTCGCGATGCTCGACAACATGATCGTCAGCACCGCGCTGCCGCGGATCGTCAGCGAGTTCGGCGGCGTCAACCACTTCACCTGGGTGGTCACCGCGTACGTGCTGGGCACCACGGTCTCCACCCCGATCTGGGGCAAGCTCGGCGACCTCTACGGCCGCAAGGCGGTCTTCCTGACCTCGGTGGTCGTCTTCCTGATCGGGTCGGCGCTGTGCGGGATGTCCGGCTCCGAGCTACTCGGCGGCACCGGCAACGGGATGGTCGAGCTGATCGCCTTCCGGGCCGTGCAGGGGCTCGGCGCCGGCGGCCTGATGGTCGGCGTGATGGCGATCATCGGCGACCTGGTCCCGCCGCGTGAGCGGGGCCGCTACCAGGGCATGATCGCCGGCATCATGGCGATCGCCATGGTCGCCGGCCCGCTGGTCGGCGGGTTCATCACCGACAACCTCTCCTGGCGCTGGGCGTTCTACGTCAACCTGCCGCTCGGTGGCCTCGCGCTGCTGATCCTGGCCACCACCATGCACCTGCCGAAGTACCGCACCGAGCACCGGATCGACTGGCTGGGCGCGGGCCTGCTCTCCGTCGGCATCACCGCGATCGTCCTGATCACCACCTGGGGCGGCAACGAGTACGACTGGGCCTCCGCGCAGATCTTCGGCCTCGCCGCACTGGCCCTGGTCAGCCTGGTGGCCTTCGGCATCGTCGAACGGCGGGTCGTCGAGCCGATCCTGCCGCTCGGCCTCTTCGCCAACCGCAACTTCGCGCTGATCTCGGTGATCGGCTTCCTGCTCGGCTTCGCCATGTTCGGCGCGATGAACTTCCTGCCGCTCTACCAGCAGACCGTGCAGGGCGCCTCGGCCACCAACAGCGGCCTGCTCCTGCTCCCGTTGATGTTCGGCATGCTGGTGGTGTCGCTGGTGGTCGGCCGGGCCATCACCAGGACCGGCCGCTACCGGATGTTCCCGATCGTCGGCGGCGTGGTGATGGCCGTCGGCATGGCGCTGCTGTCCCTGCTGGAGGTCGACACCGGCAAGCTCGAGTCGTCCCTCTACATGCTGGTCCTCGGCGCCGGCATGGGCTTCCTGATGCAGACCTCGATGCTGATCGCGCAGAACAGCGTGGAGCAGAAGGACCTCGGCGCGGCCAGCGGCGCGGCCACCTTCTTCCGCTCCATCGGTGGTTCGTTCGGCATCTCGCTGTTCGGGGCGATCTTCGCCAACCGGCTCGCCGACTCGCCGGCCGGCAGCGCCTTCGAGGGGGGCACCGGCGAGGGCCGGGGGATGGACCTGACGAAGCTCAAGGAGTTGCCGGCGCAGGCGCGCGAGGTGGTGCTCGGCGGGCTCTCCGACGCCATCTCACACGTCTTCTTCTGGGCGATGATCATCGCGATCGCGGTGCCGGTGCTCGCCTGGTTCATCCGGGAGATCCCGCTGCGCACGGCGAACGCCGCCCCGCCGCCGGACGCCAGCGGCGAGGAGCAGGCCGAGGGTGCCCTCGGCAAGGGCCCGGGCGCCTGACCCGGTCCCGTCCGTAACGGCCGGTCCGTCCCCGCCAGGGGTACGGGCCGGCCGTGTCCGTGGTGCCCGTGTCCGTCGCACCCGTGTCGGTGATCGACTCGCCTGGGCCGATGGTGCGGCATCAACCCGCTCGGATTGCGCTACATCGGCCCAGATGAGTTGATCGAGCTACGGGGGCGGGCCCCTTCGCCGGGTGTCCGCGTGGCCGATGCCTCCCGATCATGATCAACTCTTCTGGGTCGATGTAGCGGCATCAACCTGGCCGGATACCGCTACCTCCGCCCCATGAGTCGGTGCGGCAGCTGGCAGCCCGTGCCCATGCCCGCCCCGCGTCGGTGATCGACTCGCTGGGGCCGATGTAGCGGCATCAACCCGACCGGACACCGCTACGTCGGCCCGGGTGGGTTGATCAATCCGGGCGGGGGCGAGAGCGGGGTCGGCGGCGGACGAGGGCGGTGAGGCGACGCCAGGCACGGGCCAGGGGACCGGACCGACGGGTCCCGGCCGGGGTGGCGAGCAGCCGGTGGGCCAGTGCGGTGGTGTCCGGGTCGACGGCCGGGGTGGCCAGCGCCAGGTGGGCCAGGGAGATGGCGATCGGCACCGGCCGGTCCTGCGCGACGGCCGCCACGTCGGCGAGCCGCTCGGCCACCAGCCCGGCCACGTCGGGGCGTACCGTCGGGTCGATCCAGGCGGCGGTGACCAGGGCGAACAGCGCCGCTTCGGTGATCCAGTCCTCCACGCCCCAGATCAGCTCCACCAGTACCCGGCGGCGGGTCGAGGTCGCCCACGGCTCGTCCGTGCTGTGGTGCAGCAGGCCGAGGCAGGCCCAGACCTGCACGCACCGGACCCACAGCGACGGGTCCTGGCCGCTGAGCACCCGGCCCAGCGCGGTCGGCGGCGCGTCGGGCGGGTGCACCAGCAGACCGAGCAGGTCGGCCAGGTCCAGGGTGGCCAGCCCGACCGCCGCGTCGTACGCGGCCGGTGGGTGCGGCCAGGCGGGGTGGGCCAGGTGGCGTACCCGCTCGGCGGCGGCCGGGGACGGGGCGGGCAGGGTCGGTGCGGCGGTGGTGCCGTCGTAACGCCAGAGCCGGTAGCCGGTGTCCCGACGGGGCTCGCGCGGGTCCGGTTCGGCCACCCCGGTCACCTCGACGTGCAGGGCGGGCACGGCGGCGGTGACGGTACGCATCGCGCTCGGTGGTTCGACGGTGTCGAGGCGTACCGCCGCGTCGGGGAAGCCGTCGGCGGCGAGCGCGCGGCGCAGCGCGTCGACCATCGCGCCGGTCGCCGGGGTGACCTGCCCCAGCCAGGGGCGTCCCCGGCAGGACTCGGCGAGGTCGGTGTGCTCGTGGCTGTCGTCCGGGTGGTCCCGGGTGAAGTCGGCGAGGTCGACCAGGTGCGCCACGTCGCCGTCGCGCAGGAACCGCAGCCGGTGCGCGGTGTGCACCGCGCAGTCGAAGGTCGGGTCGCGGGCCAGCGCCCGGTCGATCCAGCCGAGGGCGTCGTCGAGTCGGCCGTGGTCGGCCAGGGTGCCGGCGATGTCGGCATAGACGGCGAGGTCGTCGGGGTCGTGCCCGACTGCCCGTTCCAGCGCGGCCAGGGCGTCGCGGGTCCGCCCGGCGCTGCGGTAGGCATACCCGAGCCAGACCTCGCCGAGTTTGGACGGCGTCTCGCGTACCCCCCGGCTGGCCCAGGTGACCGCGAGGGTGATCTCGCCGAGCCGCCGGGCCAGCGCGGACGCCGCCCCGAGCAGCAGGGCGTGCCGGGGGTGCGCGGCGACCGCGTGCCGGGCCAGGGTGAGGTACGGCGTCAGGGGTGCCCGCCCGGCGCGGGGGACGGGGTCGGGCACGGCGGCGCAGACCTGCATGAGGATCCGGGCGCAGCGGTCCGGGTCGAGCCGTTGGGCCAGCTCGGGGGCGGTGACCCAGGGCACCCCGGCCCAGTCGACGCCGGGGGCGTGGCCGGTGGCGGCGACCAGCAGGTCGAGCCCTTCGGCCGGGCGGCCGGCGGCGGCGAGCAGGTGGGCGCGGGCGACCACGGCCCCGACGTGGGCCCGTTGGCCGAGCGGGAAGAGGTCGAGGTCGCCGCCCGAGGCGGCGGCGATCCGGGTGAGCGTTTCGTGCGTGTCGGGCAGGGTCGGTGCCAGCACCAGGGCGGCGGCGAGGTGGTCGGCGGCGTGGGCCAGGTCGCCCTCGTCGAGCGCGAGCCGGGCGAGGGCGAGTTCCTCGGCCGCGGTCAGCGCGGGTGGCTCCTCCGACACGTCGGCCTCTCACTAGCAGGGGGTTGCCAGGGCTGGGCAAGCGTAGGGGATGCCGGCAACCGGTGCCGATCTTCTGCTCATTAGTGCGCGCTGGATTGTCCCCAGCGACAGAATCGTGCAAGACTGAACATGAAACGCGCGGCGATCGCGCAGCGAGGGGAGTTTCCGTGACGCAGCCAGGGGCCGGGATGGCCGCCGACATCGCCGAGCAGCCGGCCGGTTACGCGCGGCTGCTCTCCACCGAGCACACCGCGGCGATCGCCCGGGTCGCGGCGGCCGTCGCCCAACGCCGCCCCCGGCACGTGGTCTTCACCGCCCGGGGCACCTCCGACCACGCCGCCCTCTACGGGGCGTACCTGACCGAGATCCGGCTCGGACTGCCCGCCGGGCTCGCCTCGCCGAGCGCGGTCACCGTCTACGGGGCCCGCCCCGACCTCTCCGACGCGCTCGTCGTCGGGGTCAGCCAGAGCGGCGGTTCACCCGACCTGACCGAGGTGCTGCGCACCGCCCGCGAGGCCGGCGCGCTCACCCTGGCGGTCACCAACGACCCCGGCTCGCCGCTGGCCCGGACCGCCGAGCTGGGCGTCGACATCGCCGCCGGGCACGAGCGGGCCGTCGCCGCCACCAAGACGTACACCGCCGAACTGCTCGCCCTGCTGCTGCTGGTGGAGGGCATCCGGGCCGGGGACGGCGTGCTGCCGGCCGACCAGCGGGCCGCCCTGGAACGCCTCCCCGAACTGGCCGAGCGCACCCTCGCCGACCCCACCCCCACCCAGCTCGCCCCGCGCTACCGGTTCGCCGGCCAGCTCGTCACCACCGGCCGGGGGTACGCGTACCCGACCGCCCGGGAGGCGGCGCTGAAGCTGATGGAGACGTCCTACCTGCCGGCGCTGGCGTTCTCCGGCGCCGACCTGCTGCACGGCCCGCTGGCGATGACCGACCCGGACGTCCCGGTGCTGGCCGTGGTCGGCTCCGGCCCCGGTGGCCGGTCCATGGGCGAGGTGCTGCCCCGCCTCGGCGAGCGGCGGGCCGACGTCGTGGTGGTCGGCTCGGCCGAGGTCGAGGGGGCCACCCGGATGGCGGTGCCCGAGGTCGACGAGCGGTACGCCCCGCTGCTGGACATCCTGCCGTTGCAGCGCCTGGCCCTCGCCCTGGCGCTGGCCCGGGGTGAGGACCCGGACGCCCCGCGCGGCCTGAAGAAGGTCACCGCGACGATGTGACCCGGGCCGGCCAGCGGGACGGCGTCCGGGTGGGCGTGGCACGCTGTGTCTCGTGTCCACGCTGCGCGACCTCGCCGAGGAGCACACCCAGCTCCGCCCGGCCGACATCGACCACCTGCACCGGATCGCCGGCGACTGGCAGCTGCTGTCCGACCTGTCCTTCGCCGACCTGCTGCTCTGGGTGCCGGTGGACGCCGACGGCACGTTCCTCTGCGTCGCCCAGGTCCGCCCGACGACCGCCCCGACCGCCTACCTGGACGACCAGGTGGGGCGGATCGTGGGCGGGCCGGAGGTGGCGCACCTGGAGGTCGCCTACCGGCAGGGCCGGATCTGGCGGGAGGGCGACCCGGTCTGGTACGGCGACGTGCCGGCCCGGCACGAGGCGATCCCGGTGCGGCTGCGGACCGCCGACGGGGAGGCCGGGGAGGTGATCGCGGTGGTCGGCCGGGACACCAACCTGTCCACCGCCCGCACCCCCAGCCAGCTGGAGCTGAACTACCTCACCACCGCCGACGACCTGGCCCAGATGATCGCCGACGGCACCTTCCCGCCGCCCCGGCACCCGGGCGAGACCACCTCCGCGCCCCGGGTCGGTGACGGGCTGGTCCGGCTCGACGCGGGCGGCAAGGTCACCTACGCCAGCCCGAACGCGCAGTCGGCGTACCGCCGGTTGGGGTACGCCTCCCACCTGGTGGGCGAGGACCTGGCGAAGCTGCACCGCCGGCTGGCCAGCGACCCGCTCGACGGCACCGAGGCGGCCAACGGCATCCTCGCCGCGCTGCGCGGCGAGGGCCCGCCGCGCCGGGAGATCGACGCCCGGGGGGCGACGATGCTCACCCGGGCCCTGCCGCTGATGCCCGCCGGGGTGCCGATCGGCGCACTGGTCCTGGTCCGTGACATCACCGAGGTACGCCGCCGCGACCGGGCCCTGATCACCAAGGACGCCACCATCCGGGAGATCCACCACCGGGTGAAGAACAACCTGCAGACCGTCGCCGCGCTGCTGCGCCTGCAGGCCCGCCGGGTGTCGATGCCGGAGGCCCGGGTCGCCCTGGAGGAGTCGGTACGCCGGGTCGCCTCCATCGCCCTGGTGCACGAGACGCTCTCCATGTCCAGCGACGAGGCGGTCGAGTTCGACGGGATCGTCGACCGGGTGGCGAGCGCGGCGACGGAGGTGGCCGCGACCGAGGTGAGCGTCGGGATGCGCCGTACCGGCAGCTTCGGGGTGCTGCCCGCCGAGATCGCCACCTCGCTGGTGATGGTGCTCAACGAGTTGCTGCTCAACGCCGTCGAGCACGGCTTTCCGCCGGCCGAGGAGGGCGACGAGGTGGTGGAGCCGGCGACCCGGCCCGAGGTGGTCGTCGCGGCGCACCGGCAGCGCAAGCAGTTGCACGTCTCGGTTACCGACAACGGGCGCGGGCTGCCGGCCGAGTTCGACGCCGACCGGGGCGGGCGGCTCGGGTTGCAGATCGTCCGGGCCCTGGTGACCGGGGAGTTGCGGGGCAGCATCGAGCTGCGTCCCGGCCCGACCGGTGGCACCGAGGCGGTGCTGGTGCTCCCGTTGGCCAAGGGCTGACGACGGTCGGGGCCGGGACGGGTGTCCGGCCGGTGACGCCCGGATGAATGTGAGTAGGGCGACGCGCGATCTGCGGGCTGGTGGGGCTTTCGATCGATTCGCGGGCATTGACACCTTGCGGCCGACTGAATAGTTTTCTAGCTTCACCACCATGTAGCCACGGCCAGTTCACCGTGCCCGGCTTTCCTGGACGCGTCCGGCGACATCCCGCTCGCACTGTCGGGGAGGGCGTGCGGACCGGCGAGCGGGGGAGACGAAAGCGATGACCTCACCGCCTGCGGTCGACCCGGCCGCGGTGCTGTCGCCGACCGCCGAGTTCCGGGTGCCGCGGCAGGTGTCGAAGTGGACCCCGCGCCGGACCGACGACGCGGCGCACCGGCCCGCGTACGCCCCGGTGCCGTTGCCGCCGACGGACGCCGAGATGGTCTCCTACCGCAAGCGGCGACTGGCCGCCCTGATGGTGCCGTCGCTGGTCAGCTTCGGTTGCCTGATCACCAGCCAACTGCTCTTCGTCCGGCTCGCCCCGTGGCTGTGGCTGCTCGCCCCGCTGCTGTTCTTCACCGTCGTCTACTACCTGATCTCGCTCGCGGTCAACCTGTTCACCCCGGGCTTCGACCTGGCCCGGCACCAGGAACTGGTGCGCACCTGGCGGCCGGCCCGGTACCCGAGCGTCGACGTCTTCCTGCCGGTCTGCGGCGAGCCCGCGCACGTGCTGCGCAACACCTGGGAGCACGTGCGGGCGATGGGCCGCCACTACCGGGGCGAGGTCACCGTCTACGTGCTCGACGACTCGCCCAACGAGGCGATGGAACGGATGGCGCTCGCCTTCGGCTTCGTCTACCAGCGGCGACCCAACCGGGGCTGGTTCAAGAAGGCCGGCAACATGCGGTACGCCTTCGAACGCACCATGAGCGACTTCATCCTGGTCCTGGACGCCGACTTCGTCCCGCGTAAGGACATGCTCGACCAGATGCTGCCCTGGTTCGACGCCGAGCCGAAGGCGGGCATCGTGCAGTCGCCGCAGTACTTCCGGGTGCACCTGGGGCAGACCTGGGTGGAGCGCGGGGCCGGGGCGGTGCAGGAGCTGTTCTACCGGTCGGTGCAGGTGTCCCGGCAGGCCCACGACTCGGCGATCTGCGTGGGCAGTTGCGCCGTCTACCGGCGTGACGCGCTGTTCTCCATCGGCGGGTCCACCCTGATCGAGCACTCCGAGGACGTGCACACCGGCTTCGACCTGCGGATGAAGGGGTGGAGCCTGCGCTACATCCCGGTCGTGCTGGCGGCGGGGCTCTGCCCGTCGGACGTGGACTCGTTCTTCACCCAGCAGTACCGCTGGTGCGCCGGCTCGATGAGCCTGCTCGGGTCGAGGAAGTTCTGGTCGACGAAACTGCGGCTGCGGGCCCGGCTCAGCTACATCTCCGGCTTCTGTTACTACCTGCACACCGGGCTGTTCACCTTCGTCGCGCCGGTCATCCCGGTGCTGATGCTGACCGTGTTCGCGCACCAGATCGCGATCGCGAACTACCTGCTGATCCTGCCCAGCGTGGTCTACAACCTGATCATCTTCCCGTTCTGGCACCGCAACCGGTACGGCCTGGAGAGCTGGACGGTCAAGATGATCTACGGCTGGGCGCACGCCTTCGCCATCATCGACATCGTCCGGGGCCGGCGGATGGGCTGGCAGCCCACCGGCGGCACCGCCAAGAAGAGCAAGACCCGGCGGCTGTGGACCGGCATGAGGGTCTGGACCGCCGGTACCGGCCTGGTCTGGGTCGGCGTCGCCGGCTGGCGGATGCTCGTCGAACCCGAACCGTGGATCTTCGTGCCGGCCCTGCTCAGTGCGGTCTTCTACCTGGCCGTCGTCGGGCAGGCGCTGCTTGTCGATCCGGAGCGCGACGTCGAGGTCGTCCGGTGAGGACGAAATACCTGGTCACCTTCCTGCTGGTGGTCGCGCTGGCGTTCACCGAGTTCGCCGTGCTGCGCCGGGTCGACATCAAGGTCGCCGGGTCCGCCGGCGGGCCGGGCGGGGTCGCCGCTGCCGAGGAACAGATTCCGGCGTACGACGTCACCGCGCTGAAGTCACCCAAGGGCAGGTACCTCGGCGTCACCGTGACCGGCGGTGCCGAGATGGAGCGGGTCCGCAAGTTCGCCGGGGAGACCGGCAAGACGCCCAACCTGGTGGCGATCTTCGAGAGCTTCGACGACAAATTCGCCGCCAGCGAGGTCCGCGAGCTGCACAACTACGGTGCGCTCGCGGTGATCCGCTGGGAGCCGTACGACGTGCCGCTGCGGGACATCGCCGCCGGCAGGCACGACGCGTACGTCAAGGAGTTCGCCACCGCCGTGCGCACCCTGAACCTGCCGATCGCCCTCACCTTCGCCCACGAGATGAACGGGCACTGGTACTCCTGGGGGACGAAGCAGACCAGGGCCACCGAGTACGTCGCCGCCTGGCGGCACCTGCACGACATCTTCACCCAGCAGGGCGCCACCAACGTGATCTGGACGTGGACCCCGAACGTCGTCAACTACCTGCGCAAGGTCAGCATCAGGGCGCTGTACCCCGGGGACGCCTACGTCGACTGGGTCGGCATGGACGGCTACTACACCAACCGGGGGCCCAAGACGTTCCAGGACCTCTTCGTCCCCACCATCACCGAGATCCGCACCTTCACCAGGCGTCCGCTGCTGATCGTGGAGACCGGGGCGGAACCGAGCAGCCGGCGACCGGCCCAGATCACCGACCTGCTCACCAACGTGGCCAAGCGCAGGGACCTCCTCGGGGTGGCGTACTTCAACATCAACGGCTCCGGGAAGTGGAACATCGACCGGGACGACGCCGCGCTGCGCGCGTTCCGCCGGGCCGCCGCGAAGGACACCTTCGGCTTCGACATCAGGACCGTGAAGTGACCGCGCCGACGGTGCAGTGGACCGGGCAGGCCGACCCGGCGGAGGTCACCGGTCACGCCGTACCCCGGCGGGCGGCGGGCCGGGGCGGCGGCTGGTGGGCGCTGCTGCCGACCGTCGTCGCGCTCGGCCTCGGCTGGTGGCGGCTGGACGCCCGCGACCTGTGGAACGACGAGCTGGTCACCTGGCACGTCACGTCGCTGTCGGTCGAGCAGTTCCGGATGCTGGTCGGCAACATCGACCTGGTGCACGCCGGCTACTACGTGATCATGTCGGTGCTGACCACGCTGACCGGGGACTCGACGACCGCCCTGCGGCTGCCGTCGGTGCTCGCGATCGGGCTCACCGCCGGGCTGGTCGCCCTGATCGGGCGGCGACTCTTCGACACCCCGGTCGGGGTGCTGGCCGGCCTGGTCTTCGCCCTGCTGCCCACCGTCTCCCGGTACGCCCAGGAGGCCCGGTCGTACGCCCTGGTCACCCTGGCGGCGGTGGCGGCCACCTGGCTCTTCCTGCGCGCGGTGGACCGGCCGACCCGGGGCCGCTGGTGGGCGTACGGCGTGCTGCTGGTGCTGGTCGGCTGGCTGCACTTCGTCGCGCTGCTGGTGGTGCCCGCGCACCTGTTCCACCTGTGGCGGTCGGTGCCCGGCGAGGAGCCGAGATGGCGGTGGGCGGCGTCCACCGGCATCGCCGGGCTGTTCGTCCTCCCGGTGCTGATCCTCGGCAGCCGGCAGTCCGGGCAGATCTCCTGGGTGGAGAACGACGGCGACGCCGTGCTCCGTTTCGTGGCGAACCTGACCGGCACGACGGCCGCGTTGGCGCTGGTCGCGGCGCTCTCCGTCCTCGCGGTGGCGGTGGCCGGCCCACGCTGGCGGGCCACGGTGCTGATGCTGCTGATCTGGGCCGTGCTGCCCCCGGTCGCCGGTTACCTGACGTTCAGCGTGGTGCACCTGTTCCTGGCCCGGTACTTCCTGTTCACCGTCCCGGCGTGGGCGCTGCTCGCCGCGTTCGCGGTCTGCCGTACCGCGCGGCTGGCCACCCGGGAGCGGTTGCCGGCGGCCTGGCTGGCCGGGGCGCTGGTGCTGCTGCCGGTGCTGGCCTGGCAGACCCTGCCGGCGCAGGAGCGGGTGCGCTCCAACGAGGCCGACGGGCAGCCCCGCTACCTCGACGCGGTCCGTTACCTGGGCAAGCAGGTCAAGCCGGGCGACGGGGTCGCGTACAACGACGGGTTCGGTGGCTCCAGCGACGTGGCCCGCAAGGCCACCGACTACGGCCTGCGCGACCAGCTGCACCCCCGGGACATCTTCGTGGCCGTCCCGGCCCGGCAGACCGGCTGGCTGACCGCCCGCGAGTGCCGGGAGCCGCTGCCCTGCCTCGGGGACACCAGGCGGATCTGGCTGGTGGAGACCGGCCACCTCAACGACCCGCTGGCCGGGTTGCCGCCGGCCCGGGAGGCGCTGCTGCGGCAGCGCTTCCTGATCCGGCACGTCGAACGGTTCGACCGGGTCCGGGTGGTCCTGCTGGAACGCAAGCCGGCCTGACCGGGCGACGGCACCGGCCCGGCACCGGACCGTCGGCGGCACCGGCCCGGCCGGGCACCGGCGGGGGAAGGTCGCGGGTCAGCGCCGGCGCGCGAGCAGCGCCACCGTCCCCCCCGGCCGGGGGTGGACCTGCTCGACGGTGAACCCGTCCCGCAGCGCGTCGCCCTTGCCGCCCGGGACCGTGGCGAGCGGGTCGTCGTGCCGCCCGGCGACCACCAGCCAGACCCGGTCCACGCCGGCCAGGCAGCCGGCGGGCCGGTCGCACTCGCGGACCCACAGGTCGGCCCGGTCCCGCCGCCCCTGGGCGACCAGCACGTCGCGGGGCCGGGGCCCGTCGGCAGCCCGGTCACCGGCGATCCGGGGCAGGTGGTAGTCGATGCCGAGGTCGAGGAAGAGCCATCCGTCGCGGGGCGCGTAGAGCACCGCGTCGCCGGGCCGCGGGCCGGCGGCGCTCACCGCCGCCGCCCCCCGGTAGTCGACGGTCGCGCTGCGCGGCCAGCCGTGGCTGTGCCGTACCGCCGCCTGGTCGGGCAGCCCGAGCAGCGCGGCGAGTGCCACCACCGCCAACCCCGCCCCCACCGGGCGGATAAACGTGCGCGCCGGTCGGGGCCACGCCCGTCGGGTCAGCTCCCGGGCCGCCGGCGGTGCGGGGCCGGCCAGGGCGGCACCGGCGAGCAGGCAGGCGTCGGGGAGCGGGAAGAGCAGGTAGCGCGGCACCCAGAGGGGCACGGCCAGCGCGGCGACGAAGACCAGGAGCACCGGCAGCAGCGCGCAGAGACCGGGCAGCAGGGCCCGCCGCCCCGAGCGGGCCGCCCCGAGCGCGGCGAGCCCGACGAGCACGCCACCCACCACGCCACTGTGCGCCAGCGCGCCCGGCAGGGCCGCCAGATCCGCCAGCCGGGCCGGAGCCACCCAGTCGAGCTGGTGGGACCGCTGCCGCTGTGCCGTCACCAGCAGCGGCACCAGCACCACCACGGCCACCGACACGGCCGGCACCCACCCCCGCAGCCGGCGTCCCCACCATCTCCCGTCGCCCGGTTCGCCGGCCCCCGGTGGGCGGTCGGCCGCTGCCGGGCGGGTGACGCCGGTGGTGGGCGGGCGGGTGACGCCGGTGGTGGACGGGCCCCAGGCGGCGAACGTCAGCACCGCCACGGCGTGCCCGGCGAGCAGGCTCAGGGCGAGCAGGTGGGCCAGGCCGAGCCCGGTGACGGCCGCCGCGTAGCCGGCCCAGCGCAGCCGGCCGGGACGGTCCAGGGCCCCGACCAGCAGCACGGTGGCCAGCACGGCGAGCAGGGTCACCAGCGCGTACGGCCGGGCCTCCTGCGCGTACCGGGAGGTGCCGGGCAGGACCGCGAAGAGCAGGCCGGCGAGCAGGCCGGCAGGTGCCCCGAACAATCGCCGCCCGAGGACGGCCGTGAGGCCGGCCGCCCCCGCCATCGCCAGCACCGAGGGCAACCGCAGCGCCGCCACCGAGTCGCCGAACACGCCGGTCCAGCCGTGCACCACCAGGTAGTACGCCCCGGTCGTCGCGTCGACGGTGCCGGTGAGCCGGAACAGGTCCCCGACCGGTCGGGTGGCCGCGCTCCAGGTGGCCAGCTCGTCCCGCCAGGGTTGGGCCCGGCTGATCCCCCAGCCACCGGCGACCAGGGTGACCAGCAGCGGAACCGCCCAGACCAGCGACCCCGCCGGTGATGGTGCCCGGGAACGCGGGTGCGCATCCGAACGCCCACCCGAATGCCCTTTTCCGGACATCGCACCCACGAGTCGAGGGTCCCACACCGGCGTCGTCGATACGGCCGGAGCCGGAGGTGACCATGATCGACGCATGTGGGCCGATGACGCGGTGTCCGTCCGGCCGGATGCCCCTCTTCGCACCCATTGGCGGCCGGCTATCCCTCGGTCGCCCTGCCGCACCACCCCGGTGACGGTGGAGATGCGGCCCGTGATGTGGGATGCCGCACGCGGTCCTTGGCCGGTTTCCGCAGGGTGTGGGAGCATGGCTGCATGACCGCCGCTGTCGTCCGCCGCTTCGTGGCACGTCGCCACGTCGACTACGGCCGCGTGCGCAGCGCGATCTGTCCGGCCCACTGACGACGCCCGACCCATCCGTCTCGGGCGCGTATTCTGCGCCGGCCGTTCCGACACCGTTGTCCTCGGCCCTTCCAGGGCCGGCCGCCGCCGCGTCCGCGCTCCCCCCGAGGCACCGCAGAGACAACGGAGGACGCCGCGATGGCGGTCAGCAGCACCCCGGCCCGTCCCGGGACCCCGACGGCCACCGCCGTTCCCGCCACCCGCGCCCCCCGCCGTCCCCGTGGCGAGGGACAGTGGGCCCTCGGCCACCGCGAGCCGCTCAACCCCAACGAGCGGATCAAGAAGGACGACGACCCGCTGAACGTCCGGGCCCGGATCGAGAACATCTACGCCCACGGCGGGTTCGCCTCGATCGACCCGCAGGACCTGCGCGGACGGTTCCGCTGGTGGGGCCTCTACACCCAGCGTAAGGCCGGCATCGACGGCGGGCGCACCGCCGTGCTGGAGCCGCACGAGCTGGAGGACGAGTTCTTCATGCTCCGGGTCCGGGTCGACGGCGGCCAGCTCTCCCTGGCCCAGCTCCGGGTGATCGCCGACATCTCCCGGGAGTTCGCCCGGGACACCGCCGACATCACCGACCGGCAGAACATCCAGTACCACTGGATCCGGGTCGAGGACATGCCGGAGATCTGGCGTCGGCTGGAGTCGGTCGGCCTGCAGACCACCGAGGCGTGCGGCGACTGCCCCCGGATCGTGCTGGGCAGCCCGGTCGCCGGGGTGGCCGAGGACGAGGTGCTCGACCCCACCCCCGCGCTCGACGAGATCGTCCGCCGGTACGTCGGCGACAAGGCGTACTCGAACCTGCCCCGCAAGTTCAAGACCACCATCTCGTGGCTGGTCGACACCCCGTACGAGGCGAACGACATCGCGTTCCTCGGGGTCGAGCACCCGGAGCACGGGCCCGGCTTCGACGTGTGGGTCGGCGGCGGCCTGTCCACCAACCCGATGCTGGCCAAGCGGCTCGGCGTCTGGGTGCCGCTGGCCGAGGTGCCGGACGTCTGGGCGGGGGTGGTCGGCATCTTCCGCGACTACGGCTACCGCCGGCTGCGCAACCGGGCCCGGCTGAAGTTCCTGGTCGCCGACTGGGGCGTGGAGAAGTTCCGCGAGGTGCTGGAAAAGGAGTACCTGGGCCGTACCCTGCTCGACGGCCCGGCCCCGCAACTGCCCGACAAGCCGGTCGACCACATCGGCGTGCACCGGCAGCGCGACGGGCGCAACTACGTCGGGGCCGCCCCGGTGGTCGGGCGGGTCTCCGGCGGGCAGTTGACCAAGCTCGCCGACGTGGTCGAGGCGCACGGCAGCGACCGGGTGCGGCTCACCCCGTACCAGAAGCTGCTGGTGCTCGACGTGCCGCCGGCGCGGACCGAGTCCCTGGTCGACGAGCTGCGCGGGATCGGCCTGGAGGCCCGGCCGTCGGCCTGGCGGCGCGGCACCATGGCCTGCACCGGCATCGAGTTCTGCAAGCTGGCCATCGTCGAGACCAAGGCGCGCGGCGAGGAGCTGGTGGCCCGGCTGGAGGAGCGGCTGCGCGACTTCGACGCCGACATCTCCATCCACCTCAACGGCTGCCCGAACGCCTGCGCGCGCACCCAGGTCGCCGACATCGGCCTCAAGGGTCAGCTGGTGGTCGGCCCCGACGGCCGGCAGGTGGAGGGCTTCCAGGTGCACCTCGGCGGCGGGTTGGGGATGGCCCAGGGCCAGACCGCCGGATTCGGCCGCAAGCTGCGCGGCCTGAAGACCACCGCCGACGAGCTTCCCGAGTACGTGGAACGACTGGCCCGCCGCTACCTGGCCGGCCGGACCGAGGGCGAGACGTTCGCCAACTGGGTGATCAGGGTCGACGAGGAGGAACTCCGATGAGCGAAACCCGATCCGCGCCGCTGCACTGCCCGTACTGCGGCGAAGAGGACCTGCGGCCGAACGAGGCCGGACACGGCGCCTGGGAGTGCCACGCCTGCGCCCGGGTCTTCACCGTCAAGTTCAACGGCCTGCTGAGCCGGGCGGTGACCCGGTGACCGGGCTGCTCTCCGCCACCGGTCTGGGCCTGGTCGGCCCCGGTGGCCCGAGGACGGCCGACCCGGCCCGTCGTGACCCGGCGGAGCTGCGGGCGCTGGCCGAGCGGGCCGGCCGCGAGCTGGAGGGCGCCCCGGCGCTGGAGATCGCCCGGTGGGCGGCCGACACCTTCGGCGACCGGTTCTGCGTGACCAGCTCGATGGCCGACGCCGTGCTGGCCCACCTGGTGTCCCGGGTCGCCCCCGGGGTG
Organism: Micromonospora sp.; assembly: GCF_048594385.1. Taxonomy (NCBI): domain Bacteria; kingdom Bacillati; phylum Actinomycetota; class Actinomycetes; order Micromonosporales; family Micromonosporaceae; genus Micromonospora; species Micromonospora sp. The sequence continues at coordinate 17,195 of NZ_JBMDWU010000541.1, forward strand.
GACGTGATCTTCCTGGACACCGGGCTGCACTTCCCGGAGACGCTGCGGGTCCGCGACGAGGTGGCCCGCCGGTTGCCGGTGAACGTGCGCTCGATCCGGCCCCGGCAGACCGTCGGCCAGCAGGACGGCGAGTACGGCCCCCGGCTGTTCAACCGCTCCCCGGACGACTGCTGCCAGCTACGCAAGGTCGAGCCGTTGGAGCGGGCCCTGTCCGGGTACGACGCCTGGGCCGCCGGGCTGCGCCGGGACGAGTCGCCGACCCGGGCGAACACGCCTGTGGTGACGTTCGACCCCCGACGCGGCAAGGTGAAGGTGAACCCGATCGCCGCCTGGTCCCAGGCCGACGTGGACTCCTACATCTCCCGCTACGACATCCCGGTCAACGAGCTGCTCAACCGGGGCTACGGCTCGGTCGGCTGCTGGCCGTGCACCCGCCGGACCAGGGCGGGGGAGGACCCCCGGGCCGGCCGCTGGGCCATGTTCGAGAAGACCGAGTGCGGTCTGCACGTCTGACCGGGCCGGCGCACGCCCCGACTCCGGGCACGGCGCGGCCGGGACGGGCCGGCGCGGGTGTGCCGGTGGTGCTGGTGGCGCACGGCAGCCGGGACCCCCGGGCGGCGGCGGCGACCCGGGCGCTGGCCCGTGCCGTCGAGACCGCCCGTCCCGGTACGCCGGTGCTGCCCAGTTGGCTCGACCACACCGAGCCGGGGCCGACGGAGGTGCTGCGTGCCCTGGCGGCCGACGGGCACCGGACGGCGGTCGTGGTGCCCCTGCTGCTGACCGCCGCGTACCACCGGCGGGTGGACGTCCCGGCGGCGGTGGCGGCGGCCCGGGAGGCCGCTCCCGGTCTGACGGTACGGGTCACCGACGTGCTCGGGCCGGCCGACGGGACGGTGGACGCGGGCTTGCTGGCCGGGTTGGGCCACCGGCTGGCGCAGGCGTGGCCGGGGCCGGTGGACGCGTTGGTGCTGGCGGCGGCGGGCACCCGGGACGCGCGGGCCCGGGGGTCGGTGGGGCGGGTCGCCGCCGCCCTCGCCACCGGGTACGGGGTGCCCTGCACGGTGGCGTACGCCTCGGCGGCCCCGCCGACCGCCGATGTGACGGTGGCCCGGCTACGGGCGACCGGTGCGCGCCGGGTGGCGGTGGTGGCGTACTTCCTCGCGCCGGGGCTGTTCCACGATGCGGTGGTGGCGGCGGCGGAGCGGGCCGGGGCGGTGGCCGTCAGCGCCCCGCTGAACGACTCCCCGGAACTGGTGGATCTGGTGCTGCGTCGGGTCGACACGGCGGGTGACGGGTGACCGGAGTCACTCACGCGCTCATTACCGTCGGTAATTGTCTCGCGACAATGCATTGACGAATTTTGATCACGGGGAGTGCGGGCAGCAGAACGCCCCGGCGGGCGGACCCGGCCGGGGCGGACAGCGTGTGTGATCGGTTTTTTCAGGCGGAGTGAGCGCGCAGCACCCGGAGACCGCCACGGCGCTTGACCGCGCGGCGCTCCTCTTCGCTCATCCCGCCCCAGACGCCGGCGTCCTGACCGGACTCCAGTGCCCACTGGAGGCACTGATCGGTCACGGAGCAGCGCCGGCAGACGGCCTTGGCCTGCTCGACCTGCAGGACAGCAGGGCCGGACGTCCCGATCGGGAAGAACAGCTCCGGGTCCTCGTCGCGGCAGACGGCATTGTGACGCCAGTCCATGGCGGCAACACTCCTCATTCTGGATGGATGGCAGTAACGCTGGTGCTTTTCTTATATCCGTCCGCAGTGCCGGTCGTCACGGTTCGCATACGACTATTCGGCAATGCGTGAGCAGACTCGTTTTCAGCGCCTGGGCCTGCTGGAACTGCTCAACCGGCCGAGCATATCCAGGCAATGTCCCGGTAACTCAAGTTCGCTTGTGAATACTTTCACGAACGAACGCGATGTCAAGGGGTGACACTCGGAAAAACTCCGCTCGGTGAGCAAGCTCACGACCCTTTTGTCCGGTTTCCGGGCTTCCCCGTCACCCGGCGTACCACAGTCGAGGATCAATATAGTACAGTCCGCGTGACATTGCTGACATTTCCGACACTCCTCCTCGGTGTGGCGGCCACCGCGCCGCGCGGCGTTCCAACCGCTCGACCTAGGGCGTTACCCGAGACCTAGCAGATTACTCTCAGTGCGCCGGAAACGGAGGTGAATCTGACTTTGTGTCGCTCGCCGAGGTAGTCCCCGTCCAGCTGGAAGGCCTGCGGGCGGGCCGAGACCAGCGTGAACTCCTCCAGATCGTGCAATCGGAGCACCTGCTTGCCGCGCGGATCGGGGTGTCGGGAGAGGAACTGCGTCACCGTGCGTGTCGTGCTGGCGACGCGGAGCTGACGCAGCGCCATCACGTCCAGCCCGAGATCGAACGACGCCGCCGGGTTCGGGTTGACCTCCCGGTCGCCGAGGTACGTCCACGGCGCGGTGTTCTGGATGATCACGGTCGCCAGCTCGGCCTCGGCCGGCTCGCCCGGCCGCTCCAGGCTGATCGCCGGATGCCGCCGGTCCGAGCCGAGGAAGTAGTGGCTCAGGGTGGAACGGAAGTAGAGCGCGGGGGAGGAGACCCGCCCCCGCCGCCGGGCCTGCTCCACCCGGTGGATCACGGCCGCGTCCAGGCCGAAGCCGGCGCAGAAGGTGAAGTAGCGGTCGTCGGCCCGGCCCAGCCCGATCGTGCGGGACCGGCCCAGCCGCAACCCCTCCAGGATCATGCTGGTGCCGTCCGCCCACTCCCGGGGCAGCCCGAGGGCGCGGGCGAAGACGTTGGTCGAGCCGCCCGGCACGGTGGCCAGCGCCGGCAGCCGCTCCGCCGGGGAGCCGCCGGTGCGGATCGTCGGGGGATCGGCGGTCATCAGGCCGTTGACCACCTCGTTGACCGTGCCGTCCCCACCCAGGGTGACCACCAGGTCGACCCCCTCCTGGGCGGCCTCCCGGGCCAGGTCGGTGGCGTGGCCCCGGCGTCGGGTGTACCGCACCGACAGGTCTACTTGGCTGCGCAGCGCCCGGACCAGCACGTCCCGGCTGCGTTCGCTGGTGGTGGTGGCCTTCGGATTGACCACCAGGACGGCCCGCATGGCGGGCACTTTACGTGATGGGGCAGGGGTATCGTGGCCCGCGTGACGATCGACTCCGCGCCGGTTCCCGACACCCTGCGCTGGGCGGTACGCCTGCTGCGGGCCGAGGCCGTCGCCCTGGCGCTGCTCGCCGGCTGGCTCGTCTGGGCCGACCTCACCGCCACCAAGACCGATCTGGTCTCGGCACTCTTCGTGACCGGGTTCGCCATCGCCGGTGCGGTCGCGCTCTGGGCGTTGGCCGGGGCGCTGGCCCGCCGCCGGGCCGGTGCCCGCGCCCCGGCGATGGTGCTGGAGCTGATGCTGGTGCCGGTCGGCTGGTTCATGATCTCCGGCGGGCTGGGCTGGCTCGGCGCACCGCTGATCGTGCTCGGGGTGGGCGTCTGCGCGCTGCTGGTCAGCCCACCGACCACCCGGGCCCTGGGCTTCGGCTGACCCGCACCGCCGGACGCGGCGCGACGTCGCCGGCCGGCCCGGTCAGTAGCCGGCGGAGCGGCGGGTCAGCAGCGAGATGGTGGCCCGGCCCTGGGTGGACTCCGCCGCCGCCGCAGTGGTCAGCGCGGTGAGCACCTTCCAGGCGAACGAGGACTCCCCCGGCAGGGTTGCCCCGCGCACGGTCGGCACCGTCACCTCGACGGTCAGCGCGTCCTCGGTGACCGAGAACCGGCACTCCAACTCGGCGTCGCGGGTGGCGATGGCGAGCAGCATCGCGCACGCCTCGTCGACCGCGATGCGCAGGTCCTCGATCTCGTCGAGCGCGAACTGGAGGCGGGCCGCGAGCCCCGCCGTGGCGGTGCGCAGCACGCCCAGGTAGCCGCCGTCGGCGGGCACGGTGAGGTGCACGACGTCGTCGTCGGTCGCTGGCTGGCCGGTCAGTTGAGTCACGCCTCATCCCCCCGGTCCGGGACTCTACCCGGCCGGGCGGACAGCCGCGTGGCCGACGTCACCCCTTCGGCGGCGAGGCCGTGCAGGGCCCGCCCGTCGAGCCGGTAGGGCACCCACTCGGTCATCGGCTCGGCCCCGATCGAGGCGTAGAACCGGGCGGCCGGGTTCCAGTCGAGCATCCACCACTCCAGCCGCCGGTAGCCGCGCTCCACACAGATCCCGGCGAGGGTGGCCAGCAGCGCCCGGCCGGCCCCGGTGCCCCGCCACGCCGGGCGGACGTACAGGTCCTCCAGGTAGATGCCGTGCACGCCGGCCCAGGTGGAGAAGTTGAGGAACCACAGCGCGAAGCCGACCGGCTGGTCGGCGTCGTCCACCGCGACGTGCCCGAACAGCGCCGGGGCCGGCCCGAACAGGGCGGTGTCGAGCTGTGCCGGGGTCAGCCCGCAGCGGTCGGCCGCCTGCTCGTAGTCGGCCAACTCGTGCACCATCGCGACGATGGCCGGCACGTCCCCAGGACGCGCCGGCCGGATCGTCGGTGCCGTGGTGGGCAGGCTCACGCCTGCTTGGTCTCCCAGAAGATCTTGGAGATCTCGTCGATCTTCTGGAGCAGCTCGTCGGCCTTGGCCGGGTCGGTCGCACCCTTGGCGCCGGCCGCGCCGGCAGCCTTGGTGGCCTCGTTGAACAGCTGGTGCAGGTGCGGGTACTTCTCGAAGTGCGGCGGCTTGAAGTAGTCGGTCCAGAGCACCCACAGGTGGTGCTTGACCAGGTCGGCGCGCTGCTCCTTGATCAGGATCGCCCGGGTGCGGAACTCGGGGTCCGTGTTCGCCTGGTACTTCTCGCAGATCATTTTGACCGACTCGGCCTCGATCCGGGCCTGCGCCGGGTCGTAGACGCCGCAGGGCAGGTCACAGTGTGCGCTGGCGGTCACACGGGGCGAAAGGATGCGGGGAAGTCGCATCAGGTTCCTCCATGGGATGTTTGCGATGATCCGAGCCGACATTACTCCTGACGACGTCCCCGGCAGGGGCGGAGGGGAAACCTCGTGACGGTCGGCGGCTCCGGTCCCACCCTTCGGTCGCGCGCCCCGTTCACCGCCGTCGGCGTGACCGGGCCGTCCATGTCACCCACCCTGCGCCACGGCGACGCGCTGCTGGTCCGCCGGGGTGGCCGGCCCGTCCGCCCCGGCGACGTGGTGGTGGCCGTGTTCCGCAGCCGCCCGGACCTGCTGGTGGTCAAGCGCGCCGTACGCCCACAGGACGGCGGGTGGTGGCTGCACGGTGACAACGCGCTGGTCACCGACGACTCCCGGGCGTACGGGGTGGCCGACGTGCTGGGTCGGGTGGTGTTCCGCTACTGGCCCCACCCCGGTCGGCCGGCCACCGCACCGATATGACCCTCCTCACAACCCGGTGCCGGTGGCCTGACTATGCTCGGGAGGTGCCCGGGTGACCCCCGTACCGCGTGTCGCCGCTCCGCCTCACCTCGCGCCCTCGCGCCGGCCGCTCCGTCTGCTCGACAGATCCTGGAGTCACCATGTCTGCGTCCACCGTGGATCCCGCTGATCCCGTCTTCCGACTGCACCTCGGCGGCAAGCTCGCCGTCGCCTCGACCGTCCCGCTGACCAGCCGCGAGGACCTCTCGCTCGCGTACACCCCGGGGGTGGCCCGGGTGTGCGAGGCGATCGCCGCCGACCCCGCGCTGGTCGACGACTACACCTGGGTGTCGCACACCGTCGCCGTCGTCACCGACGGCTCCGCCGTGCTCGGCCTCGGCAACATCGGCCCCCGCGCGGCGCTGCCGGTGATGGAGGGCAAGGCGGTGCTGTTCAAGCAGTTCGCCGGCGTCGACGCGGTGCCGGTCTGTCTGGACACCCAGGACGTCGACGAGATCGTGGCGACGGTCCGTGCCCTCGCCCCCTCGTTCGGCGGGATCAACCTGGAGGACATCAGCGCCCCGCGCTGCTTCGAGGTGGAACGGCGACTCGACGAGGCGCTGCCCATCCCGGTCTTCCACGACGACCAGCACGGCACCGCGATCGTGGTGCTGGCCGCGCTGCGCAACGCGGCGTCCCTGCTGAACCGCAAGCTCGGCGACCTGCGGGTGACGGTCAGCGGGGCCGGCGCGGCCGGCGTCGCGGTCACCCACATGCTCGTCGCCGGGGGAGTGGACCCCGAACAGGTGGTGGTCTGCGACTCCCGGGGGGTGATCGGCCGGCACCGCGACGACCTGACCGAGACCAAGGCGTACCTCGCCGAGACCACCAACGCGCAGGGGCGGCGCGGTGACGTCACCGAGGCGCTGCGCGGTGCGGACGTGCTGATCGGTGTCTCCGGCGGGCGGATCCCCGAGGCGGCGGTCGCCGGGATGGCCCCGGGCGGCATCGTCTTCGCGCTGGCCAACCCCACCCCCGAAGTGGACCCGGAGGTCGCCGCCCGGCACGTGGCGGTGGTCGCCACCGGACGCAGCGACTACCCCAACCAGATCAACAACGTGCTCGCCTTCCCCGGGGTGTTCCGGGGCGCGCTGGACGCCAGGGCCACCCGGATCACCGACGGGATGAAGGTGGCCGCCGCCGACGCGATCGCCGCGGTGGTCGACGGGTCGCTCAGCGCGGACGCCATCGTGCCGTCCCCGCTCGACCCCCGGGTCGCCCCGGCGGTGGCGGCGGCGGTGGCCCTGGCGGCCCGCCACGCCGGCGGCGCCCGCGCCTGAGCGACTGGCGCCGGGCGCACGACGCGCCCGGCGAGCAGGTGCGAAGGGTCCGGGCCGGCCGGCCCGGACCCTTCGTGAACGATCGTCGCGCTGTTACGGTGCGGATCATGCGTGCCGCCTATGCCTCCCGGTTCGACGCCGACAACCCGCTCGCCGCGCTCACCGTCGGCGACCGTCCCGAGCCCGCCCGCCTCGACGACGACTGGGTGACGGTGCAGGTGCGGGCCAGCTCGCTCAACCACCACGACCTGTGGTCGCTGCGCGGGGTCGGGCTCGCCGACGGTCAACTGCCGATGATCCTGGGCTGCGACGCGGTCGGCACCGACCCGGACGGCAACGAGGTGGTGATCTACCCGGTGCTGCCCACCCCCGGCGACCCGCGGGGTGTCTCCATCCTCTCCGAGCACTACCAGGGCACCCTGGCCGAGCGGGTGGCCGTACCCCGGATGAACCTGCTGCCGCTGCCGACCGGCCTGTCGGCGACCGACGCGGCCTGCCTGCCGACGGCCTGGCTCACCGCGTGGCGGATGCTCACCACCCGGGGCCGGATCGCCGACGGCGAGGCGGTGCTGGTGCAGGGGGCCGGCGGCGGGGTCGCCACCGCCGCCGTCGCGCTCGGCCTGGCGCTGGGCAAGCGGGTGTACGCCACCAGCGGCGACGCCGCCAAGCGGGACCGCGTCGCCGCGCTGGGGGCGACCGCCCTGGAACCCGGCGCCCGGCTGCCGGAGCGGGTCGACGTGGTGATCGAGACGGTCGGCGCGGCCACCTTCGACCACTCGTTGAAGTCGGCCGCCCCGATGGCCCGGATCGTGGTCGCCGGGGCGACCTCGGGTCACCTGCCGCCGGTGAACCTGCGCCGGGTCTTCGCCATGCAGCTGGAGATCCTCGGCACCTCGATGGGCACCCCCGACGAGCTGACCGAGCTGCTCGCCTTCTGCGCCGAGCACGAGGTACGCCCGGTGGTCGACAGCGTGGTCCCGTTCAGCCGGGTGGCCGACGCCTTCGCCCGGCTGCACTCCGGTGAGGTCTTCGGCAAGGTCGTGGTCGACCACACCGCCTGATCCGTGGCTCAGAGGCGGTCGTCGAGGGTGGCGATGTCGCCCCGGGTGGCCGAGGCGGGCAGCCGGTCCCGGGCGGCCGCGTCGCCGTAGAGCGTCCAGCGGAGGAACTCGACGATGGTGTCGGAGACCACCCGCAGGGCCGTGTCGTCACCGAGCAGGACCCGGCCGTGGTCGCCCCGGGTCAGGCTGAGCATCGCCTTGGGCCACGGCACCGCGTCGTAGACGGCCTTGCCGGCGGCGTAGTCGACCACCTCGTCGGCCCGGCCGTGCACGAAGAGCTGCGGGGCGGCGGCCCCGGCGAAGGCGGTGCCCACGCCCAGCCCGGTCCCGGCGAGGACCACCCCGGCGCGCAGCCGCTCGTCCCGGCCGGTGGTGAACAGGCCGATGGTGGTCACCCCGCCGGCCGAGTGCCCGGCGGCGGCCACCCGGTCGGTGGCCAGCCGGCCGCGCAGCGGGTCACCGGCCTTCGCGTCCAGCGCCAGCACCTTGTCCAGCACGTACGACACGTCGGCGGGCTGGTTGAGCACGTCCAGGACGCTGCCGTCGGTGCCCTTGCCGGTGTGCGGGAACATCGGCGCGGCCACCACGAAACCGGCCGCCGTCCAGCGGGTCGTCAACGCCCGGTAGTCGGTCGGCCGCCCGTCGAGGCCGTGGCTGAACGCCACCACCGGGAACCGTCCGGCCGCCACCGGGGCGTCGCGCTGCGCCGCCCCACCGGCGGTGCCCCGGGCCGGATACCAGAGGGTCACCGGCAGCGGGCGGTCGCCGCCCCGGTTCAGCCTCAGCTCCCGTACGCCGACCGCGAACGCCCGCGTCGGCGCGGTCCCGGCGGGAACACGCGACGCCTGCGGGGTGGCCTGCGGCGCGGTCGCCTGCGGCGTCGGCGACGGGGCGGCGGGGGGCACGGACGGCGACGCCGAGCAGCCGACGAGGCCGGCGGCGAGCAGCGCGGCGGTCAGCAGGACCGGGATACGACGACGGGACATGAGAACGATTGTGCCTGCCCGTCGCGGCTGCCCGGCGGGCTACGGTCCGGCGTCGGCCAACCGGTCGTCGAGGGTGGTGACGCCGGGGCGGGTGGCGTCGGTGCGCAGCCGCCGGCCGGCGTCCCGGTCGTCGTAGAGGGTCCAGCGCAGGAAGTCGGTGACGGTGGCGAGCACCTGCTCGAAGCCCGGACGCCCCGGGGTGAGGTATTCGCCGTGACCCTGCCCGAGCACGCTGAGGAACGCCTTCGGGCCGCCCGCCCGCCGGTAGCCGGCCCGGCCGACGGCCAGCGGCACCACCGGGTCGGCGGTGCCGTGCACGAACAACAGCGGTGCGCTCGGCCCGGCGAAGGCGCCGGCCAGTCCACCCCCGGCGATGATCACGCCGGAGCGCAGCCGGGCCGGATGGCCGGAGGTGAACATGCCGGCCGTGGTGAAGCCGCCCGCCGAGTGCCCGGTCGCCGCGAACCGGCCCACGTCCAGGTGCCCGGCGAGCGGGTCACCGGTGCGGGCGTCCAACCGGACCAGGTGCCGGATCACCCGCCAGCCGTCGGCGGGCTGGTTACGGACGTCGGCGCGACTGAACCGGGCCGCCCGCCGGTTGGTGTACGGGTAGGTCGGCGCGGCCACCACGAAACCGGCGGCGGCCCACCTGACGGCCAACGCGGCGTGCAGCTCGGGGAGGCTGTGCAGGCCGTGGCTGTGCAGCACCACCGGGAACCGGCCCGGGGCGACCCGGCCACCCACGCTCGGGTACCAGAGCGTCACCGGCAGCGGGCGCGGCCCGGCCGGGTCGACGGTGAACGTGCGCACCGCGACCGGTAGGGCGTGGTCCGGGGCGTGCCGGGCCGGCGGCGGTGGCGGCGGGTCGGTGGCGGCGGCGGCCGGGCCGCAGCCGGCGAGCAGCGCGGCCAGCACCACGGCGCACAGCCGCCTCACCCCCATGCCTGCACGGTAGGTGGTCGACGGACCGGTCCGGCCCGGCCGTCCGGACGATGGTGGTCACCGCCCCGGTCGGTCCGGCTCCACCGCTCGGTCCGCCCCGGCCAGCACCGCGCGGGTCTGCCGGGCGATCTCCCGCTCCTCGTCGGTGCCGACCACGCAGACGCTGACCGGCGCGCCGGCCGGGGAGATCACCCGGTCGCCGGTGCCGGCGTTGCGGTCGGGGTCGACGGCGATGCCGAGCCGGTCCAGTCCGGCCAGGGCGGCGGCCCGTACCTCGGGGGAGTGCTCGCCCACCCCGGCGGTGAAGGTGATCGCGTCCGCCCCGCCCAGCAGCGCGTGGTAGGCCCCGACGTAGCCGGTGATCCGCCGGCAGTAGACGTCGAAGGCGAGGACCGCGGCAGGATCTCCGGCGGCCCGGCGGGCCTGCACCTCCCGCATGTCGTTGGCCCCGGTGAGGCCGAGCAGCCCGCTGCGGTGGTTGAGCAGGTCGTCGATCTCGTCGACCCCCATCCCACCCTCGCGGCGCAGGTGGAAGATCACCGTCGGGTCGAGGTCCCCGCTGCGGGTGCCCATCACCAGCCCCTCCAGCGGGGACATCCCCATCGAGGTGGCCACGCTGCGTCCGCCGTCCACCGCGCAGGCGCTCGCCCCGTTGCCCAGGTGCAGGCTGATCGTGCGCAGCCGGTCGTACGGCCGGTCGAGCAGCTCGGCGGTGCGCCGCGACACGTACGCGTGGGAGGTGCCGTGGAAGCCGTACCGGCGGATGTCGTGGCGGCGGGCGGTGTCCAGGTCGATGGCGTACGTGGCGGCGGACTCGGGCAGGGTGTGGTGGAACGCGGTGTCGAAGACCGCCGCCTGGGCGACGTCCGGCAGCAGTTCCCGGGTGACCTCGATGCCGGCCAGGTTGGCCGGGTTGTGCAGGGGTGCCAGCGGCACCAGCTCCCCGATCGCGGCGACGACCGCGTCGTCGATCCGCACCGGCGCGCTGAACCGCCGACCGCCGTGCACCACCCGGTGCCCCACGGCGGTCAGCCCGGTCAGGTCGAGCCGGCCGAGGACGTCCCGGACGGCGGTGGCGTGGTCGGGTGGGCCGCCGCCCGGCTCGCCGATCCGCTCCACGGTGCCGGAGTCGACGGTCGACTCCCCGGCGTAGAACCGGTACTTCACCGACGACGACCCGCAGTTGAGCACCAGCACCCGGTCGGTCACGACCCCTCCTCCGACGATCCGGCCGCCTGGATGGCGGTGATCGCCACGGTGTTGACGATGTCGGCGACCTTCGCGCCCCGGGACAGGTCGTTGACCGGTCGGCGCAGGCCCTGCATCACCGGGCCGCCGGCCACCGCCCCCGCCGACCGCTGCACCGCCTTGTACGTGTTGTTGCCGGTGTTGAGGTCCGGGAAGATGAACACGGTGGCCCGCCCGGCGACGGTGCTGCTCGGCAGCTTCGTCGCCGCGACCTGCGGGTCGATCGCCGCGTCGTACTGGATCGGCCCCTCGACCAGCAGGTCGGGCCGGCGCTCGCGGACCAGCCTGGTGGCGGCGGCGACCTTCTCCACGTCGGCTCCCGCGCCGGAGTCCCCGGTCGAGTACGACAGCATCGCCACCCGGGGTTCGATGCCGAACCGGGCCGCCGTGTCGGCCGAGGAGATGGCGATGTCGGCGAGCTGGGCGGCGTCCGGATCGGGGTTGACCGCGCAGTCGCCGTAGACCAGCACCCGGTCGGCGAGCAGCATGAAGAACACGCTCGACGCCACCGAGACGCCCGGCACGGTACGGATGATCTCGAAGGCGGGACGGATGGTGGCGGCGGTGGTGTGGGTGGCCCCGGAGACCATCCCGTCGGCGTGCCCGGTGGCCACCATCATGGTGCCGAAGTAGTTGGGTTGGGCCACGATGTCGTGCGCGATCTCGGCGGTGACGCCCCGGTGGGCGCGCAGCGCCGCGTACCGGGTGGCGAACTCGTCCCGCCAGGCGCTGCCGGCCGGGTCGACCACCTGCGCGCCGGTCAGGTCGATGCCCAGCTCGCGGGTGCGGCGGGCCACCTCGTCGGGGCGGCCGAGCAGGGTCAGGTCGGCGACCCCCCGGCGGAGCAGGATCTCGGTGGCCCGCAGGATGCGCTCGTCGGTGCCCTCGGGCAGCACCAGCCGGCGGCGGTCGGCGCGGGCCCGGTCGATCAGGTCGTACTCGAACATCAGCGGGGTGACCCGCTCGGAGCGGCTGACCCGCAGCCGGCGGGCCAGGTCGACGGTGTCGACGTGACCCTCGAACGCGCCGAGCGCGGCCTCCACCTTGCGCGGGTTGGCCGGGCCGGGCCGGCCCTCGATGTGACTGGACGCCTCGACCGTGTCGTAGCTGTCGCTGGTCACCGAGAGCACGGCGAAGCCGGTGTTGAGCCGTTCGACCAGGCGCATCGCCCGGGGGTCGGGCTGTTCGCCGAGGGTGAGCACCACGCCGGCCAGCGAGACCTGCCCGGCGACGTGCGCGGTGGCCGCCGCGACCAGCAGGTCGGCCCGGTCGCCCGGGGTGATCACCAGGGCCCCCTCGGTGAGGTGGTCGAGCAGGGTCGGCACGTGCGCCGCGCCGACCACGTAGTCGAGCACGTCCCGGCCGAGGGCGGCGTCGTCGCCGGCCAGCAGGGTCGCGTCGAGCGCCGCCGCCACCTCGGCCACCGTCGGCGCCGACACGCTCGGCACCTCCGGGATGGCGTACGCGGGGACGGGCAGCTCCGGCAGGGTCAGCGCCCCGGTCACCCGGTTGGCGATCACCGCCAGCACCGTCGCGCCCAGGTCGGCCAGATCGTGGTACGCCCCGCGTGCCGCCGCCGTGACCGCCTCCGGCTGCTGCCCGAAGCCGTCGACCACGGGCACCACCACGCTGCCGAACTCGGTGGCCAGCCGGGCGTTGAAGGCCAGCTCCCGGGGGCCGGCGGTGTCCCCGCCGTCGGTGAAGTCGCTGCCCACCACGATCACCGCCGGGCAGCGCCGTTCCACCGCCCGGTACCGCTCGACGATCCGGGAGATCAGCTCCTCCCGCCGGCCGTCGGCGACCAGGGCCGCCGCCTCGGTGTACGTGGTGCCGGTCAGGTCGGCCTGGGGCAGGTCGATCCGGTAGCGGTCGTGCAGCAGGGCGAGGATCGGGTCGTCGCCGGTGTCGGAGACCAGAGGCCGGAACACGCCGATCCGTTCGACCTGCCGGGAGAGGAGTTCCGCGAGGCCGAGGGCGATGGTCGACTTACCCCCGCCGGACCCCACGCTGGTCAGGTAGACGCTGCGGGCCACGGCACCACCCTAGGAGATCACGTCGTGTCCCGCCCGGGACCTTCGCCCTGAACCGTCGCCGGCAGGTGCCCGCAGGTGCGACCCGAGTCTCATTAGTGGGACGGGCTGGAAGCTGAGTGATCCTCGTGCCTAAACTCGCATCCCATGACTGCCGACCGCCTGAGCAGGAAGAATGCGCCATCCAAAGGATCGAAGCCCATGGGCGCGCTCGGTGGTTGGTCGGCTGTCGATCCACATCGTACCGATGACGTGACGGTAGTCGATGGGCCGACCGTGGTGCTCGACCGCACCGCCGGCCCGACCGACGGCCCCACCGCGTTGATCGCCGCCGTACCCCCGCCCGTCCCCGTCTTCGTCGACCCCAGCGGCCGACGCCACTCCCGGCTGCGCTGGCTCGCGTACGCCCTGGGGCTGGTGGTCCTGATCTACTCCGGGCTGGTCGGGATCAGCTTCGCCGGGGGCATCGCCCCGCACGCGGTGCTCCCCTTCGTCGACGAGGTCGCGCAGCCCGAGCGGTCGTCGCCGCCGGCCCCGACGGCCACCACCACCCCGGCCACCCCCGCCACGACCACCGGCGCCGTGGCACCGAGCGTCGCCCCCCGGGCGCCCCGGGGGAGCGGGCCGGCCGTCGCCCCGGTCACCCCGTCCGCCACCGGCGGCACCGTCAGCCCCTCGCCGTCGCCGAGCGCCAGCCGGTCGCCGAGCCGCAGCCCGGCCACCTCCACGGCGTCGCCCCGACCGACCCGGTCGACGCCGCAGGCCACGACGCCGAACCCGCCGACGCCCACCGACGAGCCGCCCGCCCTGCCCGATCCGCTCCCCGGCGGTGCCGAGGGCGTCCGCGTCGATGGCTGAGCCCGCTGCGCCGACCACCCGCCGGCGCTCACCCGGGCCGACCCGTCGCCGCGCACCCGGCCCGGCCCGACGACGCCGGCCGGTGCCGCAGCCGAGCGGAATCCTGCTGGGCACGGTGCTCGCGCTGCTGGCCGGTGTGCTGCTGGTCGGCGCGTACGCCAACGCCTCCTTCGCCCCCGACCGCCGGGACAGCGTCGCCGGGCAGCGGGAGGTGCCCACCTCGGTGGTGACCGGCGGGCCGATCATCAGCGCCAGCAGCGAGCTGGTCCGCTCCTACCGGCTGCCGCCGCGCACCATCGCGTTGACCTTCGACGACGGCCCCCACCCGGTCTGGACCCGCGAGGTGCTCAAGGTCCTGGCCGCCCACCAGGTCAAGGGCACGTTCTTCGTACTGGGCTCGCAGGTCGCCCGGCACCCCGAGGTGGCCCGCGAGCTGACCGACGGCGGGCACCAGCTCGGCGTGCACACCTTCACCCACCCTGACCTCGCCGAACTGCCGGCGTGGCGGCAACGCCTGGAGTACGCCCAGACCCAGCTCGCCGTGGCCGGGGCCACCGGCATGCGGACCTCGCTGGTGCGCTTCCCGTACTCCTCGCATCCGGGGGCGATCGACAACCGGGACTGGCCGGTGGTCACCGCCGCCGGTGACCTGGGCTACCTCACCTTCCTCAACGACACCGACAGCCAGGACTGGTCGCTGCCCGGAGTGGACCGGATCGTCGAGAACGCCGCCCCCGACGGGGACTCCGGTGCGGTCACCCTCTGGCACGACGCCGGCGGTGACCGGTCGCAGACCGTCGCCGCCCTCGACCGGTTCATTCCGATGATGAAGGAACGGGGGTACCGGTTCGTCACCGCGACCGAGGGGCTGAACCTCGCCTTCGCCGCCGCCGGGGTCGACCACCGGATGGACGCCGCCACCCCCGCCGGCACCGGGGAACGGTGGCGTGGCCGGACGCTGATCTGGGCGGTGCAGGGCGCCGACCGGATGCTGACCGTGTTCGGTGTGCTCTTCGTCGTCGTCGGCGTGCTCACCGTGGGCCGTACCCTCGTGTTGTTCGTGCTGGCCGGGCGGCACGCCCGACGGCGGCGGGCCAGGGACTGGAGCTGGGGGCCGCCGGTCACCGCGCCGGTCTCGGTGATCGTCCCGGCGTACAACGAGAAGGAGGGGATCGCGGCGGCGGTCCGCTCCCTGGCCGGCGGCGACCATCCGGGCGGGATCGAGGTGATCGTCGTCGACGACGGCTCCACCGACGGCACCGCCGACATCGTCGACGCGCTCGGCCTGCCCAACGTCCGGGTGGTCCGCAAGCCCAACGGCGGCAAGCCCAGCGCCCTGAACACCGGCCTGGCGCTGGCCCGGCACGACCTGATCGTGATGGTCGACGGGGACACCGTCTTCGAGCCCGACGCGGTCCGCCGGCTGGTGCAGCCCTTCGCCGACCCGCAGGTCGGCGCGGTGGCCGGCAACGTCAAGGTCGGCAACCGGCGCAGCCTGATCGCCAAGTGGCAGCACATCGAGTACGTCATCGGGTTCAACCTCGACCGGCGGCTCTACGAGACGTTGCGCTGCATGTCCACCGTGCCGGGCGCGATCGGCGGGTTCCGGCGGGAGGCGCTGCGCTACGCCGGGGGGATGACCGACGACACCCTCGCCGAGGACACCGACATCACCATCGCCCTGGGCCGGGCCGGCTGGAAGGTGGTCTACGAGGAGACCGCCCGCGCCTGGACGGAGGCCCCGGCGACCATGGGACAGCTCTGGAAACAGCGCTACCGGTGGAGCTACGGCACCATGCAGGCGATGTGGAAGCACCGGCGCTCGGTGCTCGACCGGGGCGCGTCCGGCCGGTTCACCAGGCGCTGCCTGTTCTTCCTCAGCGTCTGCGGGGTGCTGCTGCCGCTGCTCGCGCCGGTGATCGACCTGCTGGCCCTGTACGGCCTGTTCTTCCTCGACCGCCGGGCCACGGCGGTGGCCTGGCTGGTCATGCTCGGCGTGCAGACCCTCACCGCCGTGGTGGCGTTCCGGCTGGACCGGGAGAAGCTCGGGGTGCTGTGGGTGCTGCCCCTGCAACAGTTCGTCTACCGGCAGCTGATGTACCTGGTGATGGTGCAGGCGGTGGTCACCGCGCTGACCGGCGGGCGGCTGGGCTGGCAGAAGCTGCGGCGTACCGGCCTGGAGCCGGCGGTGCGCAACGGCTGACCGCCCCCGGGTCCGGTGCGGGGCCCGGGGTGCGCGCCCGCGTTCCGCCCGTCCCGGGGGCCGCCGCCGGGATCAGTCCTCGTCGAGGTCGTCGAGGCGGGCCAGCCAGGTGGCGAAGCGCTCGATCGGCGTCTCGAACTCGGGGTTGAGGTCGACGAAGTCGCGCAGCCGCTCACCCAGCCACTCCAGGGTGACCTGCTCGTCGCCC
Organism: Micromonospora sp.; assembly: GCF_048594385.1. Taxonomy (NCBI): domain Bacteria; kingdom Bacillati; phylum Actinomycetota; class Actinomycetes; order Micromonosporales; family Micromonosporaceae; genus Micromonospora; species Micromonospora sp. The sequence continues at coordinate 33,417 of NZ_JBMDWU010000541.1, forward strand.
CGGCGCTGCACCAGCTCCTCGATCCCACGATCGGTGAAGTACACCGTGTTCCTCGTTCCTCGCTGACGGGCCCGGCCCGCCCCCTGACAGGGGGCGGGCCGGGTGGGTCGGAATGGATCAGGGGCGGGGCAGCGCGGCGTCGATCAGCGCGGTCTGCTCCACCTCGTGCATCTTGGCCGAGCCGACCGCCGGGGCGGCGGCGGCGGGCCGGGAGATGCGACGCAGCCGGACGTCGGCCAGGTGCTCCAGCAGGTTGAGCGCGACGAAGCTCCACGCCCCCTGGTTGGCCGGCTCCTCCTGCACCCAGGCGAAGTCCTCCGCGTTCGGGTACGCCGCCAGCGCGTCCCGGATCTCCTGCACCGGCAGCGGGTAGAGCTGCTCGATCCGGATGATCGCGGTGTCGGTGACACCCCGTTCCTGCCGTGCCTGGAACAGGTCGTAGTAGACCTTGCCCGAGCAGAGCAGCACCCGCTTGACCTGCTCGGCCGCGGGCGCGGCGGGGTCGGCCAGCACCGGGGCGAAGGTGCCGGTGGTGAAGTCCTCCACCGGGCTGACGCAGAGCTTGTGCCGCAGCAGCGACTTCGGCGTGAACACCACCAGCGGCTTGCGCTTGGGCGACAGGGCCTGCCGTCGCAGCAGGTGGAAGTAGTTCGCCGGGGTGGTCGGGATGGCCACCCGCATGTTGTCCTCGGCGCACATCTGCAGGAACCGCTCGGGACGGCCGGAGGTGTGGTCCGGGCCCTGCCCCTCGTGGCCGTGCGGCAGCAGCAGGGTGACCGCGGAACGCTGGCCCCACTTCACCTCGCCGGAGGAGATGAACTCGTCGATCACCGACTGGGCGCCGTTGACGAAGTCACCGAACTGCGCCTCCCAGCAGACCAGCGCGTTGACGTTCTCCACCGAGTAGCCGTACTCGAAGCCCATCGCCGCGTACTCGCTCAGCAGCGAGTCGTGCACGAAGAACCGGGACCGCTCGCCGTCGGCGGTGAGCGACTTCAGCGGCAGGTGGTCCTCGCCGGTCTTGGCGTCGACGATCGAGGCGTGCCGCTGGACGAAGGTGCCCCGGCGGGAGTCCTGCCCGGCGAGCCGGACGGTGACCCCGTCGTGCAGCAGCGCGCCGAACGCGATGATCTCGCCGTACCCCCAGTCGATGTTGCCCTCGGCGGACATCCTGGCCCGCCGGTCGAGCAACTGCTGGATGCGCTTGTGCGGGGTGAAGCCCTCGGGCAGGTTGACGTGCGCCTCGCCGACGGCCTTGACCACGGCGGCGTCGGTGGCGGTCTGCACCTGCGGCTCCGGCTCCTCGGCGCGGCTGGGCCGGCTGACCTGGCGCGGGGTGGTGGCGGCGTCCCGGGTGGCCTTGAAGACCCGCTCCAGCTGCGCCTGGTAGTCGCGCAGCAGCTCCTCGGCGTCCTCGACGGTGATGTCGCCCCGGCCGATCAGCTCCTCGGTGTAGAGCTTGCGGACCGACCGCTTCGAGTCGATGATCTTGTACATCTGGGGGTTGGACATCGACGGGTCGTCGCCCTCGTTGTGCCCGCGCCGCCGGTAGCAGACCATGTCGATCACGACGTCCTTGTTGAACGCCTGCCGGTACTCGAACGCCAGCCGGGCCACCCGGACCACGGTCTCCGGGTCGTCGCCGTTGACGTGGAAGATCGGCGCCTGGATCATCCGGGCCACGTCGGTGCTGTAGAGGCTGGACCGGCTGTACTCCGGGGCGGTGGTGAAGCCGACCTGGTTGTTGACCACCACGTGCACGGTGCCGCCGGTGCGGTAACCACGCAGCTGGGACAGGTTGAGCGTCTCGGCGACGACCCCCTGGCCGGCGAACGCGGCGTCACCGTGCACCGCCAGCGGCAGCACGGTGTAACCCTCCAGCTTGAGGTCGATCCGGTCCTGCTTGGCCCGGACGATGCCCTCCAGCACCGGGTCCACCGCCTCCAGGTGCGACGGGTTCGCCACCACCGACACCTTGACCGAGTGGTCGCCGTCCGGCGTGGTGAACTTGCCGTTCTGACCCAGGTGGTACTTCACGTCGCCGGAGCCCTGGGTGGAGCGCGGGTCGAGGTGCCCCTCGAACTCCGAGAAAATCTTCTCGTACGGCTTGCCGACGATGTTGGCCAGCACGTTGAGCCGGCCCCGGTGCGCCATGCCGATGACGACCTCGTCCAAGCCGTCCTCGGCGGACGCCTCCAGCACCTCGCCGAGCAGCGGGATCAGCGACTCGCCACCCTCCAGCGAGAACCGCTTCTGGCCCACGTACTTGGTCTGTAGGAAGGTCTCGAACGCCTCGGCGGCGTTGAGCCGGTTGAGCACGTGCTTCTGCTCGTCGGCGGCCGGCTTCTCGTAGCGGCGCTCGATCCGCTCCTGGATCCAGCGGCGCTCCTCCGGGTCCTGGATGTGCATGTACTCGATGCCGAGCCGACGGCAGTACGAGTCGCGCAGCACGCCGAGGATCTCGCGCAGCTTCATCCGCTGCTTGCCGGCGAAGCCGTTGACCGGGAACGTGCGGTCGAGGTCCCACAGGGTCAGCCCGTGCTGGAGGACGTCCAGGTCGGGGTGCTTGCGGATGGTGAACTCCAGCGGGTCGGTGTCGGCCATCAGGTGGCCCCGGACCCGGTAGGCGTGGATCAGCTCGTGCACCCGCGCGGTCTTGTTGATCTGGCCCTCGGAGTTGACGGCCACGTCCTGCATCCAGCGCACCGGCTCGTACGGGATGCGCAGCGAGGTGAAGACCCCGTCGTAGAAGCCGTGCTCACCGAGCAGCAGCTCGTGCATGACCTTGAGGAACTCGCCGGACTGCGCGCCCTGGATGATCCGGTGGTCGTACGTGCTGGTCAGCGTGATGATCTTGCTGACCGCCAGTTCGGCCAGGGTCGCCTCGCTCATCCCCTGGTACGGCGCGGGGTACTCCATCGCGCCGACCCCGATGATCGCGCTCTGCCCCTGCATCAGCCGGGGGATCGAGTGCACCGTGCCGATGCCGCCCGGGTTGGTCAGCGAGATCGTGGTGCCGCCGTGGTCCTCCATGGTCAGCTCGTTGCGGCGGGCGCGCCGGACCACGTCCTCGTACGCCTGCCAGAACTGCCGGAAGTCCCTCTGCTCGCAGCCCTTGATGGACGGCACCACCAGGTTGCGGGAGCCGTCGGGCTTGGTCAGGTCGATGGCGATGCCCAGGTTGACGTGCTCCGGGCGGACCATCGCCGGCTTGCCGTCCACCTCGGCGAAGGAGTTGTTCAGCTCCGGGTGTGCGACCACGGCCCGGACCAGCGCGTATCCGATCAGGTGGGTGAAGCTGACCTTGCCGCCGCGCCCCCGGGCGAGGTGGTTGTTGATCACGATGCGATTGTCGACCAGCAGCTTGGCCGGGACCGCGCGCACGCTGGTGGCGGTCGGTACGGACAGTGAGGCGTCCATGTTCTGCACGATCCGCGCGGCCACCCCGCGCAGCGGCGTGGTGCCGGGGGCGCTGGCCGCCGACGCCTTCGCCGCCGGCTTGGCCGGGGCGGCCTTCCCGGTGGCCGCCGGCTTCGCGGCGGACCCGGGGGCGGTCTTCGCGGTGGCCGGCTTCGGGGCGGTGGCCGGCTCGGCGGTGGCGGTCTGCTTGGTGGCGGCCGGCCTGGTGGCTGCCGGCTTGGTGGCGGGGGCCGGCCTGCTGCTGGCGGTCGGCTTGGCGTCGGCCGTCGCCGCCTTCGCGGCGGGCCCGGTCGCGACGGTGGCGACCGGCTCCTGCTTCTCTGCCGGCTACTGCGTCGCCGCAGCGCCGTCAACCGGGCGCGGGGTCGCCGCGCCCGGGGCGGGTCGGTAGTCGGCGAAGAAGTCGTGCCAGGCCGAGTCGACGCTCGACGGGTCGGCGAGGTAGCGCTGGTACATCTCCTCGACGATCCACTCGTTCGGACCGAAACCCGCCAGTGGGTTCTCCTGCGAAGTCTGCTGGGTCGACACGGCCGGTAATCGCCTCTTTCACGCGGGTCTGTGTGTCACGCGGTGTCCGCCGTCGTCCGTACGTGCATGTGGACGGGCGACGGCTCCCAGGCTACGCCGCAGAAATACCATAGGCATTTCCGCCTCCAAGGGGTGTGCGGTTTCACAGAAGAAACCGAAAGTCAATCAGCTCTTCGTGTTCCGATGACTCCTTACCGCAGTGGCGCCGGGTGGTGCGTCACCCAGCCGCACCAACGGGGCCGCCCGAAAAGGCGCCGGCCACCACCGCGTACCCGATGAGGACCACCGCACCCGCCCAACGCGGCGGGTTGCCCGGGATCTCGGTCCCGCTGACCATCAGCGACGACGCCAGCGACGGCACCAGCACCTGGAGGTCGTTGATCCAGTCGCCCCAGCGGGCGGCCAGGATGCTGATCGCGATGGCCGCGCCGACCGCGCCACCCAGGTAGAGCAGGATGCCGGTGACCGTGGCACCGATCTGGCTGCGGATCAGCACCCCGATCCCGACCCCGAGCACCGACCAGAGCAGGTACGCCAGGCCGTTGAGCGCGGTGGCCCGCCAGACCGCGCCGCTGCCGAGCTGCGAGCCCAGGTCGACGCTGTTCATCACCAGTGCCCCGAAGGCCAGGTTGAACACGGTGGTGACCAGCCAGAACAGCACGGCCAGAATGGCCGCGGCGGCCAGCTTGGCCAGCATCACCGCCGTGCGGTGCGGCACGGTGAGGAAGGTGGTGGTGACCGTCTGGTGGAAGAACTCGCTGGTCACCACGATGATGCCGAGCAGCATCACGATCATCAGGCCGAAGAACTGCCCGTTGGTGTAGACGTTGGCGGCCAGGCTGTCCACCGACTGCGCCGCCTGGATCTGGTCGGCCTGGTCGGCCGGCACGTCGCCGAAGTTGTTGTTGGCCAGCGCGTCGGTCTGCAACCAGTTGATCAGGGCGGTGAGCGCCCACAGCGGCACCGTGATCAGCCCGAAGATCCACCAGGTGCTGGTGGTACGGATCTTCAACAGCTCGGATCGGACGAGGTTCATCGGATGCCCGCCTTCCCGGCCGTCAGCTCCAGGAACACCCGCTCCAGGTCGGGTCGTTCCGGGGTCAGTTCGTGCAGCTCGACCTTGGCGGCCAGCGCGGCCCGGCCGATCGCCGGCGCGTCCACGCCGCTGACCAGTAGCACGCCGTGCTCGTCGGTCTCCACCGTGGCGGACTGCTCACGCAGCGCCACGGTCAACTCCTCGGCCTGCGGGGTGCGCACCCGCACCCGGCCGCCCTGCGACATCGAGCCGAGCACCTGCTCGACCGGACCCTGCCGGATCAGCTTGCCGGCCGCGATGATCACCACGTCGTCGGCGAGGAGCTGCATCTCGGACAGCAGGTGGCTGGAGACCAGCACGGTCCGCCCCTCGTGGGCCAGCCCCTTGAGGAAGCCACGCATCCAACGGATGCCCTCCGGGTCGAGACCGTTGGCCGGCTCGTCGAGGATCAGCACCTGGGGGTTGCCGAGCATCGCGGCGGCGATGCCGAGCCGCTGCTTCATGCCCAACGAGTAGCCCTTGAACTTGCGCTTCGCCGCCGGGGTGAGCCCGACCAGGGCCAGCGCCTCGTCGGCCCGGCTCTTCGGCAGGCCGGCCGCCGCGCAGATCACCCGCAGGTGGTTGATGCCGGTACGGCCCTTGTGCGCGCTGGAGGCCTCCAGCACCGCGCCCACGTGCCGCAGCGGATCGGTCAGGTCGGCGTACCGCCGGCCCCCGATCGTCGCCGTGCCACCGGTCGGGGTGACCAGGTTCAGCAGCATCCGCAGGGTGGTCGTCTTACCCGCCCCGTTCGGGCCGAGGAAGCCGGTCACCCGACCGGGCTCGACCGTGAAGGACAAGTTGTCGACCGCCCGGACGTTCTTGTACTGCTTGGTCAAACCGGACACGACGATCTGGCCGGTGCTGGGGCTCCACTGCCCGTCGGACATCGTTCTCCTCCCGTGCGGCGGCGCGCGGGGCACCGCGTTCTGCGACGCCGTTGCGGAATGCGCCGCTGCCAGCCTTGCTGGTCAGGTCAAGTTACGCCATCAGCCCCGGTCGGTAGGCCCTGCTCCGACTCAGGCAGGAGCGGAGTCGTCCTCAGGGACGAGGCGCGGCGGGCAGCGCGACCCAGGTGGCGCGGGCCCGGCCCAGCAGCCCACCGGCACCGTCGTAGAGGCTGGTACGCACCACCGCCAGGCGTCCCTCGACGGTGTCCACCGCCCCGGTGACCACGTACTCCCCGCCCGGCGCGGGCAGCGCGTCCACCGTCACGGCGAGCCGGCCCAGCACGTACGGCCGGCCCGGGGCGATCACCGCCCAGCCCCCGGGGCAGTCCAGCGCCGCCCACACCGTCGGCGCGCTCACCCGGGCAGGCGTCCGCCACGGCGCGGCGGTCCGGCCGTCGGGCAGCCGCCCGGGGTATATCCGCAGGCCGTCCGGGTGCTCCGGGCCGCAGACGTAGCAGCCGGGGAAGGGGTGGTCCACCAGCCCCGGGTACGTCGCCGAGGCGGCCCGCGCGGTCGCCGGGTCCACCGGGGGAACCGGGGCGGGCGGATCACCGGCCGGGCGTACCTCGGCGACCAGGTGCCCCCCGGGGTCGCGCACGTCGCCGTCGGCGAGGGTGAGCGGGGTGTCCAGCGGCGGCGGGCGACGCAACGTCACCTCGACCGGCCCGTCCGCGCCGTACGCCCCGGCGAAGATCCCCGCGCTCCAGCCGCCGTTGCCCGTGCCGGGCGGCCCCTGGTACCGCGCCTCGATGATCATCGACCCTCCACCGTGTCGTCGGCCCGGCCGGCCGGGCCCCCGCAGCAGCCTCGCACGCGCCGGCCACGCCTCCCGCCCGCCCCACCGACCCCGTGCGCCACCCTGGTCACGCCCGGGACCGGTCCCGCCGACAGGCGTTCACCGGATCGACACCCGTCCCCGGCCGACCGGCAACCCGGGGCACCTACACAGGTCCCATGGCTGTTCTGCATGCCGCTGGCGCACCCCTGACGACCAGTGGATACACCCTGCTGATCGCCGACGACCCGACCCAGGTCGCGGCCGCGCAACGCCTGCGCCACGAGGTGTTCGCCACCGAACTCGGCGCCACCCTGCGTCCGGGTGCCGCCGGGCTGGACACCGACGACCTCGACGTCCACTGCGACCACCTGATCGTCCGCGAGGAGCGCACCGGGGCGGTGGTCGGCACCTACCGGCTGCTGCCCCCCGGCCGCACCGACCGCCGGTACGCCGCCGGCGAGTTCGACCTGACCCCGCTCGAACCGCTGCGCGACCTGCTGGTCGAGACCGGCCGCTCCTGCGTCCACCCGGACCACCGCTCCGGCGCGGTGCTCAACCTGATGTGGGCGGGACTGACCCGCTACCTGCACCTGCGCGGGATGAACTGGCTGGGCGGCTGCGCCTCGGTGCCGGTCGACGGCGGCGGCCGGGCCGTCGCCGAGACGTGGGCGCTGGGCCGGACGGGGCACCTCGCGCCCCCGCTGATGCGGGTCCGTCCGCTGCGGCCGTGGTTCGCCGAACCGGGTGCGGCGACACCGGCCTCGGCCACCGGGGACCCCGCCGGGCGGGCGCTGATCCCTCCGCTGGTCCGTGGCTACCTGCGGCTTGGCGCGTGGATCGCCGGGGAACCGGCGTACGACCCGGACTTCCGCTGTGCCGACTTCTACCTGCTGTTCTCGTTGGACCGGATGAACCCGCGCTACCGCCGGCACTTCCTCGGCGGGGTGACCCGGTGAGCGCCGAGTTGTGGCGCCCGACCGCCGGCTGCGGGCCGGACTGCCTGCCGGGGGAGGGCCGGGCCGGGGTGTCGCCCGGCCGGCAGGTGGCACGGCTGGTGGGCGTACTCGGGATGCTGCTGGCCGGGGCCGGCCTGACCGTACTGCTGCCGGTGCTGCCGGCGGCGCGGCGGGCGGCGGTGCTGCGGGCCTGGGCCCGGCGGACCGCCGGGGTGCTCGGGGTGCGGCTGGTGGTGCGCGGGCGGCTGCCCCGACGACGGGCACTGCTGGTCGCCAACCACGTCTCCTGGCTGGACGTGTTCGCGGTGCTGGCGGTCGCGCCGGCCCGGCTGCTGGCCAAACGGGAGGTGCGGAGCTGGCCGGTGCTGGGACTGCTGGCCCGCGCCGGTGGCACGGTCTTCGTCGACCGGTCCCGGCCCCGGGACCTGCCGCGCACGGTGGCCCGGCTCGCGGCGATCCTGCGCGCCGGTCACCCGGTCACGGTCTTTCCCGAGGGTACGACCTGGTGCGGCATCGTCCCCCCGGCCGCCTGCCGGCCGCGCCGGGGCTTCCGGCCGGCGGTCTTCCAGGCGGCGGTCGACGCCGGCGCCCCCGTGGTGCCGCTGCGGATCAGCTACCGCTGCGCTGCCACCGGGGCGACGACCACCACCGCGGCCTTCCTCGGCGACGACACGCTCTGGCGCTCGGTACGCCGGGTGCTGGCCGCCCGGGACCTGGTGGTCGACGTCGCGGTGACCGCCGCCCTGCACCCGGTCCCCGGGGCGGACCGTCGGGTGCTGGCCCGGGCCGCCGAGTCGGCCGTGCACCTGCTGCCGCCCCGACCGGCCGCCGGCCGCCCCACCCTGGCCGTCCTCGACCCGGTGGGCGTGCCGGGTTCGGTGGCCGCGTCGGGTTCGATGTCCGCGCCCGGTTCGGTGGCCGCGCCGGCTGTCGGGGCGGGCCGCGGCCTGGCCGCCTGACCCGAGGGCCGCGATCAGCCTGCGTGATCGACTCGTGGGGGCCGATGTTGCGGTGATCCAACCGCGGGATACCGCTGGATCGGCCCAGATGAGTTGATCATCCCGACCGGACGTGGGTCGGGTGGCGCGTCGGGTGGGACGGTAACTCGCGACAGTCTTGTTCTATCGCGATGTATCGCGTTATGCTTTCTCCGTGCAGTGGCGCGGCCGTCGGCCGTGACCCCGGAGGGAGACGCCATGACCAACTGGAAGGTCGACAGACCACAACGGATCACCATCGACGAGCCGGTCACCCGGCTCGACGTCCGCCTGGTCGCCGGGCGGCTCAACGTGGTCGGCACCGACGGGCCGGCGCGGGTCGACGTCACCCGGGTCAGCAGCCGGCCGGTCCTCGTCGAACACCACGACGGCGTCCTGCGGATCGAACACGAACGCCCACCCCGCTGGCCCGGGTTCCTCTGGTGGCTCGGTCAGCTCGGTCGCCGGTTCCGGGCCGAGGTGTCCGTCGCCGTCCCGGCCGGCACCCTGGCCGACCTGCACCTGGTCGACGGCACGCTGGTCGCCTCCGGGCTGTCCCACGACACCACCGTGGACGTCACCTCCGGGCAGATCACCCTGATGGGGCTGGCCGGGCGCACCAACGCGCGGATCGTCTCCGGCCCGGTCGAGGCGCTCGGCGTCACCGGCGACCTCGTCCTGAACACGGTCTCCGGTGAGGTGACCCTCGCCGACAGCGCCGCCGGCCGGGTGCACGCCAACACCGTCTCCGGGGCGATCACCTGTGACCTGGACAATCCCCGGCGCAGCGACATCCGGCTCACCACCATCTCCGGGCCGATCACCGTCCGGGTCCGCGAGGACAGCGACCTCGCCGTCCACCTGCACACCACCTCGGGCCGGATCACCAGCGGTTTCCCCCAGGTCGGCGGCGGGTCCGGCGTCGGCTCGGTCAAGGACAGCCACGGGGTGCTCGGCGCGGGCGCGGGTAAGCTCTGGGCGTCCGCGACGTCCGGCAGCATCGCGCTGCTCGCCCGGCCGGTGGACGCCAACCAGGAGGAGCTGCCGTGACCGCCGTGTTCAGCCACGGGCGGCTGCGGCTCTACCTGCTGCGGCTGCTCGACGACGGCCCCAAGCACGGCTACGAGCTGATCCGACTGCTGGAGGAGCGTTTCCTCGGCCTGTACGCCCCGAGTGCCGGCACCATCTATCCCCGGCTGCAACGGCTGGAGGCCGACGGCCTGGTCACCCACGCCGCCGCCGGTGGCCGCAAGGTCTACGAGATCACCGAGGACGGCCGGGCCGAGCTGCGCCAGCGCGCCGACGAGCTGACCACCCTGGAGTCCGACATCTCCGCCTCGGTGGAGGATCTGTCCGCACTGGCCGGCGAGATCCAGACCGAGGTACGCGGCTCGGTGCGCGACCTCAAGCGGGAGCTGCGCGAGGCCACCCGGCAGACCCGGCAGACCCGCTGGGACCGTCCGGCTCCCGGCCCCACCCCCCGCCCGGCGACCCCCGCCACCGACGGCTCCCCCCTGCTGGTCGAGTTCGACAGGCGGCTGGCCGAGTTCACCGTCGAGGTGGGTGCGCTGGTGCGGGCCGGGCGGCTCAGCGACACCCAGTTGCGGACCGCGATCCGGGTCCTCGACGGCGCGTTGGACGGGTTACGCCGGCTGCTGCGGTGACCGCCGGCTCGCAGGGTGCGGGCCGGCAGAGGGCGGGGAGCCGGCGTCGGCGCGGCTTCACAGGGTTTTTGCAGGAAGCGTCCAGCACCGACGCAGCGACGTCACGGATGATGGCCAGCATGGCCGCTACCCAGACCGAGGCGCGACTGCTCGTCGTCGAGGACGATCCCAACATCCTCGAACTGCTCTCCGCCAGCCTCCGCTTCGCGGGGTTCGACGTGGCGACCGCCACCAGTGGCAGCGCGGCCCTGCACGCGGCCAAGGACCACCGCCCCGACCTGGTGGTGCTCGACGTGATGCTGCCCGACCTGGACGGCTTCGAGGTCATCCGGATGCTCCGCGAGGGCGGCACGCGTACCCCGGTGGTGTTCCTGACCGCCCGGGACGCCACCGACGACAAGATCCGTGGGCTCACCCTGGGCGGCGACGACTACGTCACCAAGCCGTTCAGCCTGGAGGAGCTGACCGCCCGGATCCGGGCGGTGCTGCGGCGTACGGCCACCGGCGAGCACGCCCCCTCCCGGCTCACCTTCGCCGACCTGGAGCTGGACGAGGAGACCCACGAGGTGCACCGGGCCGGTCAGCGGGTGCAGCTCTCGCCGACCGAGTTCAAGCTGCTGCGGTACCTGATGCTCAACGCCAACCGGGTGCTGTCCAAGGCGCAGATCCTCGACCACGTGTGGAACTACGACTTCCGGGGTGACGACAACATCGTCGAGTCGTACATCTCGTACCTGCGCCGCAAGGTCGACAACACCCAGCCCCGCCTGATCCACACCCTGCGCGGCGTGGGCTACGTCCTGCGCAAGCCGGCGGCGTGAACCCGCTCGACGAGGCGAAGGGGCGGCTCCGGAGCATCCCGCTGCGGGTCAAGCTGGTCGCGGCGGTCCTCACCCTCGTCGCCATCGCCCTCGTGGTGATCAGCTCGCTGACCACGTACTTCCTGCGGGAGTACCTGATCGGCCAGGTCGACGACCAGTTGCGCGGTGACACCAACGGGGTGGCGCGGGCGCTCGGCCAGGGACGGGGCCCGCTCCTGGTGGGCATCCCCACCGACTACGTGGCCGCGCAGGCCAGCCGGACCGAGGTGGAGGGGCCGTCGCGCTACTCCGGCCTGCGTCCCGAGGAACTACCGGAGTTCCCGACCGACTTCGCCGGTTTCTCGGCCCTGGTCGGCGACCCGTTCACCGTGCAGTCCATGGACGGCCGCACCCGGTGGCGGATGCTCTACACCGACCTCGGCGACGGCCGGGTCCTCGCCTTCGGCCAGCACATGACCGACGTCGACCTGGCGGTCAAGCGGCTGATCTGGATAGACATGCTGGTCGGCGGGGCGGTGCTGATCCTGCTCGCCTCGATCGGCGCGGCCATCGTGCGGACCAGCCTGAAACCGCTGGTGGAGATCGAACGGACGGCTGCGGCGATCGCCGGTGGTGACCTGAGCCGTCGGGTGCCCGACCCGGAGGAGGGTCAGGAGTGCGCCACCTCCGAGCTGGGCCGGCTCTCCCGGGCGTTGAACGCGATGCTGGCGCAGATCGAGGCCGCCTTCACCGCCCGCGCCGCCTCGGAGATGGCGGCCCGTACGGCGGAGGCCGGTGCCCGGGACGCGGCGCACGCCGCGCTGGCGTCGGAGGCCCGCGCCCGGCGTTCGGAGGAGCGGATGCGGCAGTTCGTCGCGGACGCCTCGCACGAGCTGCGGACCCCGTTGACCACCATCCGGGGCTTCGCCGAGCTGTACCGGCAGGGGGCGGCCCGCGCCCCCGAGCAGACCGCCGACCTGCTGCGCCGCATCGAGGACGAGGCGGCCCGGATGGGGCTGCTGGTGGAGGACCTGCTGCTGCTCGCCCGGCTGGACCGGGAACGCCCGCTGTCGCTCGCCCCGGTGGAGTTGCCGGTGCTCGCCTCCGAGGCGGTCGAGGCGGCCCGGGTGGTCGCCCCCGAACGGCACATCGAGCTGGAGATCGCCCCGGACTCGGGCCCGCTGGTGGTGCACGCCGACGACGCCCGGCTGCGGCAGGTGATCGGCAACCTGATGACCAACGCGTTGACGCACACCCCGCCGGAGGCGTCGGTGACCCTGCGGTTGTGTTCCGAGGACGGGAACATGGCCGTGGTGGAGGTGATGGACACCGGGCCGGGGCTCGCCCCGGAGCAGGCCGAGCGGGTCTTCGAGCGGTTCTACCGCGCCGACGCGGCCCGGACCCGCCGGGCCAGCGGGATCACCAGCACCGGACTGGGGCTGGCCATTGTCGCGGCGCTGGTCAGCGCCCACCAGGGCACCGTCGAGGTGGACGAGACGCCGGGCGGCGGGGCGACGTTCCGGGTCCGGCTGCCCCTGCTGCCCGACGCGGACGGCGACGCGGAGTGACGCCCCGCCGGCCCCGCTGTGACTTTCAGAAAACTTCCAGGCGGGTTCCAGGTGGGTGACAGTGCGACGGGGAAAGCTAGGGGCATGACCGAGTTCGAGACCGACCCGCAGCGTCGGCCGGCTGCCCCCGACGCCGAGCCGTCGCACCCCTCCGCCGAGCCTGCCCGCGCCGTGCGCGGCGAGTCCGACACCCCCAACACCCCCGGTCAGGCCGCCGGCACCGCGGGGGAGCCGGCCGGCACGGCCAACCCCGGACCGGGGTACGCGCCGCCCGCGTCGCCGTACGCGCCGCCCGCCGCCACGCCGTACCCGCAGTCGTCGTACCCGTCCGGTGGCGGCGACCAGCAGTACCGGCCCGGCTATCCCGCGTCCACCGGCTACCCGGCGGGCCACTCCCCGGCGGGGCAGTACCCGTCGGCGGGCTACCAGCCCGGCCAGCAGCAGCCCGGGTGGGCCGGTGGCTACCCCGGTCAGCACCGTCCCGGTCAGCCGGGCGCGGGCACCGGGTCGGCCGGCTACCCCGGTCAGTCCGGTGTCGGCTACGGCCAGCCCGGTGTGAGCCAGCCGTCCGCCGGCTACCCGGGGCAGGGCGGGCCGCAGCACCCCGGCCAGCCGACTCCGCCGTGGGCGCCGGCCCCGGCCCCGCAGGCCGGCAAGGTGGCCAAGTTCGTCGGCGCCGGGGTCGCGGTCTTCGCCCTGATGCTCGGCTCCGGCGTGGCCGGTGGCGCGCTCGCCCTGGCGGTGGACGGCGACCGGGGCGGGATCACCCGCAACTACTCGGCCGCCCCCGTGATCAACAGCGCCGACCTGCCGAAGATCGCCGCCTCGGTGCAGGACAGCGTGGTCTCGATCATGACCGACAGCGGCGAGGGATCGGGCGTGGTCCTCAGCTCCGACGGCTTCGTGCTGACCAACAACCACGTGGTCGCCTCCGCCTCCGGCGACGCCGTCCGGGTGGTCTTCGCCAACGGCAAGACCGCCCCCGCCAAGATCGTCGGTACCGACCCGAAGACCGACCTCGCGGTGGTCCAGACCAGCGGCATCGACAACCTCAAGGCGGCGAAGTTCGGCGACAGCGACGCCATGCAGGTGGGCGACCAGGTGCTCGCCCTGGGTAGTCCGCTCGGCCTGCAGGGTTCGGTGACCGCCGGCATCCTCAGCGCCCGCGACCGCACCATCCAGGCCGGCAGCGGCAACGGCCCGCAGCAGTCCCCGCAGGGCGGTGCCAGCTCGATCTCCGGCCTGCTCCAGACCGACGCCCCGATCAACCCGGGCAACTCCGGTGGCGCGCTGGTCAACACCCGGGGCGAGGTGATCGGCATCAACACCGCCATCGCCACCGCCGGGCAGGGCAGCACCGGCAACATCGGCGTCGGCTTCGCCATCCCGAGCAACAAGGCCAAGGACGTCGCCGAGAAGCTCCAGCGGGGCGAGAAGGTCAGCCACCCGTCCCTGGGGGTCAGCGTCAACGCGGCCGAGGACGGCGGGGCGCTGGTCGCCTCCGTCGCCGGCGGCAGCGCCGCCGAGAAGGCCGGCATCCAGCGCGGCGACGTGATCACCAAGTTCGGGGACAAGGTGATCAACGACTCCAACGATCTGGTCGGCGCGGTGCAGGCCGGCAAGGTCGGCGACCGGGTCCAGGTGACCTACAAGCGAAATGGTGCCGAGTCGACCGCAACCGTGACGCTCGCCGAGACGTCGTAACCACAGACCTGCCTCCTCCGGGCGGGGGGGGGGGGGGGGGGAGCGGCGGGGGGACGCCCCCCCCC
>NZ_JBMDWU010000542.1:0-11465 GCF_048594385.1 Micromonospora sp.
GGACCCGCGCACCGAGCCGGGAGACGCCGCCGCCAACGGCGAACTGCGCAACGAGGTACGCATCGTGCTCGCCACCCTCTCGCAGCGGGAGCAGGCGGTGATCCGGCTCCGGTTCGGCCTCGACGACGGCCGGCAGCGCACCCTCGACGAGGTGGGCAAGGAGTTCGGCCTGTCCCGGGAGCGCATCCGGCAGATCGAGAAGGTCACCCTGCTCAAGCTGCGTGACCCGGAGCGGGCGCAGCGGCTGGAGGCGTACGCCTGCTGAGCGGGACGGTTCGCGGTCAGGCCCCCGGCGGTTCGCCGGGGGCCTGACCTTCTCTGCGGTGACCGCCCGCCGGGTGTCCGGCCGGCTGCGCCGGTCAGAGGCGGCGCGGGCCGGTGTCGGGGCGGGCCCCGGCCGTGCCGACCCCCACCGCCGCGTGCAGCACCGAGATGCCGTCCGGGCGGGCCAGCACCGGGTTGAGGGTGAGCGCCCGCACCCGGGGCTGCTCGTCGGCGAGCCGTCCCACCCGCAGCAGCAGGTCGGCCAGGGCCGCCCGGTCCACCGGGGCGGCACCCCGGTGCCCGCGCAGCAGCGGCGACGCCCGGGGCTCGTCGACCAGTTCGGCCGCGTCCCGGTCGGTCAACGGCACGGCCCGCCAGGCCCGGTCGCCGAGCAGTTCGGTGGCGACACCCCCCAGCCCGAAACCGACCACCGGCCCGAACGCCGGGTCCTCCCGCAGCTCCACCACGCAGGCCACCCCGGGCGGCACCATCGGCTGGACCAGCACCTGGGCGCCGAAACCCGCCGCCAGGTCCGCGTACGCCCGGCGCAGGGCGACCGGGTCGGCCAGGTCGAGGCGGACGGCACCCAGGTCGAGGCGGTGCCGCAGGCCGGGCGCGGCGGCCTTCAACGCCACCGGCCACCCGCAGCGGTCGGCGGCGGCGAGCGCCTCGTCGACGCTGCCGGCGGGCACCGACCCGACCACCTCGACGCCGTACGCGGCGAGCAGCGCGACCGGGTCGGCGGTGTCACCGCGCAACGCGGCCCGCCCGGCGGCCCGGTCCACCCCGGTCAGCTCCGGCACCGTGCCCGGGTCCCGCCGCAGCCACCCGGCGTACCGGCCGACCCGGCCCAGCGCCCGCACCGCCTCCTCCACGCTCGGGTACGCGGGCAGCCCCGCCGGCACCCGCCCGGCGAGGAACGTCACCACGGTCGGCTTGCCGGCGGCCAGCGTCGCCGGCAGGGCGGCGGTGACGTCCGCCTCCTCGACGGTGAGCTGCCCCGGCAGCGGTGGGGCGAAGACCGCCACCAGCGCGTCCACCCGGTCGTCGGCGGCGGCCCCGGCCAGCGCGGCGGTGAACTCGGCGACCCCGGCGTGCGGGCCGACGTCGCGGGGGTAGCCGTCGGCGACGGTGAGGCCCTGCCCGACGCAGGCGGCGGCGGCCAGCCCGGTCAGCGCCGACGAGTTGCCCACCACCGCGACCCGGTCACCGGCGGGCAGCGGCTGGTGGGCCAGCAGCACCCCGACGTCGAGCAGTTCGGCGACGGTGTCCACCCGGATCACCCCGGACTGGGCGAACAGCGCGCTGACGGCCGCCTCGTCCAGCGCCGGGCCGGCCGGGCGGGCCAGCGAGGCCAGCGCCACCACCGGCTTGGCCCGGCCGATCCGGCGGGCCAGCCGGGCGAACTTGCGCGGATTACCGAAGGTCTCCAGGTAGAGCAGGATCACGTCGGTGCCCGGGTCGTCCTGCCAGTACTGGAGCAGGTCGTTGCCGGACACGTCGGCCCGGTTGCCGGCCGAGACGAAACTCGACAGGCCCAGCCCGCGCCGCTGCGCCTCGGCCAGCAGCGCCACCCCGAACGCGCCGGACTGGCTGAAGAAACCCACCCGGCCGGGGGCCGGCAGCACCGGGGCCAGGGTGGCGTTGAGGCGTACCCGCTCGTCGGTGTTCGCCACCCCCAGACAGTTCGGGCCGACGACCCGCATGCCGGCGGCGTGCGCCGCCCGGACCAGGGACCGTTGGGCCGCCGCGCCGGCCGGGCCGGCCTCGGCGAAGCCGGCGGAGCTGACCACCCGGCCGTGCGCGCCGGCCGCGGCGGCGTCGGCCACCACCCCGGCCGCCGCGTCGGGGGGCCCCGCGACGACCGCGAGGTCGACCGCCACCCCCGCGTCGGCCGCCGACGGGGACGCGGGCAGCCCCGCCACCGTGCGCGCGCCCGGGTGCACCGGCACGACCGCCCCCGGGTAGCCGCCGTCACGCAGGTGCCCGAGCAGCGCCGCGCCGACGCCCTGACCGGTGGCGCTGGCCCCGTAGACGGCCACCCCGCGCGGGGCGAGCAGCCGGGCGATGGACCGGGCCTCGGTGCGGTGTTCCCGGCCGCGCTGCACCGCCAGGGTCGCCTCGGTCGGCGCGATCGGGAAGGTCAGGTGCACCACCCCGTCGGCGAACTGGCGCTGCACCTGGTAGCCGAAGTCGGCGAAGACCCGCAGCATCACCCCGTTGGTGGGCAGCACCTCGGCGACGAAGTGCCCGATGCCGGCCCGGCGGGCGGCGTCGGCCAGGTGCTCCAGCAGCACCGAACCGATCCCCCGGCCCTGGTAGGCGTCCTCCACCACGAACGCCACCTCGGCCTCGGGGGCCGCCGGCCCGAGCCGCTCGTACCGGCCGACGGCGACGATCCGGTCGCCGGCCAGCACCACGAACGCCTCCCGGTCCCGGTGGTCGACGGTGACGAAGCGGTGCAGGTCCCGTTCCGGGATACGCGGGTACGGCGAGAAGTAGCGCAGGTAGCGGGTGCGTTCCGAGAACCGCCCGTGCATGGCGACGATCTCCGGGGCGTCCTGCGGCCGGATCGGTCGCAGTCCGACGGTGCTGCCGTCGCTGAGCAGCACGTCCACCGGTTGGTCGACAGTGGTCACCGGTCCCTCCCCAGGTCCCCGGCTCAGTCTCGCGGGTCGTACGGGTCCAGCCCGAGCAGCGGGAACACCGCCTTGCGGGTGGCCGCCACGGCCCGGTCCACCGAGTTCGGCTCCCCGGTCGGCTGCCACGGCCGGTGTTCCGGGTCGACGTCGTCGGTCATCCGCAGCGGCACGTCATGGCCGGGTCGCCGGTGGGCGGCCAGCGTGCGCCAGCCGGGCGGGGTGAGGGTGGCCGGGTCGAGCGGGTCGCCGGTGGCCACCGCCAGCAGATGGGTCCAGGCCCGGGGCACCACCTCCACCAGGGCGTACCCGCCGCCACCGGTGGCCACCCAGCGGCCGTCGCACAACTCGTCGGCGAGCGCCCGCAACGCCAGGTAGGTGGCGCGCTGCCCGTCCACCGACAGGTGCAGGTCGGCCAGCGGGTCCATCCGGTGCCCGTCGGCCCCGCACTGGGTGACCAGGATCTGCGGCCGGAACGCGCGCAGCACCGACGGTACGATCGCGTGGAAGGCCCGCTGCCAGCCGGCGTCGTCGGTGCCCGGCGGCAGCGGCACGTTGACCGCGCTGCCCTGCGCCCCCGGCCCGCCGGTCTCGTCGGGGAACCCGGTGCCGGGGAAGAGCGCGAGCGGGGTCTCGTGCAGGCTCACCGTGAGTACCCGGGGGTCCCGGTAGAAGATCTCCTGCACGCCGTCGCCGTGGTGCACGTCCACGTCGACGTAGGCGACCCGTTCGGCGCCGAGGTCGAGCAGGCGGGCGATGGCCACCGCCGGGTCGTTGTAGACGCAGAACCCGGCGGCCCGGTCGGGCATCGCGTGGTGCAGCCCGCCGGCCACGTTGACCGCGCGGCGGGCCTCGCCCCGCCAGACCGCCTCGGCGGCGGCCACGCTCGCCCCCGCGATCAGCGCGCTGGACTCGTGCATCCCGTCGAAGACCGGATTGTCCGAGGTGCCCAGTCCGTACCCGGCGAAGAGCGGATCGCGCGGCGCGGCCCGGACCGCCTCCAGGTAGTCGGGCCGGTGCACCCGGGTCAGCGTCGCGTCGTCGGCGGGCTCGGGTTCGACCAGCCGCACCCCGGGCCGGTCCAGGACGCCCAGCTCCCGGGCCAGCGCCACGGTCAGCTCGACCCGGACCGGGTCCAGCGGATGCTCCCCCATGTCGTAGTCGAGCAGGGACTCGTCCCACACCACCAGCGTGTCGTCCGACATGGGGTCATCGTCGCACGACGGTCACCGCCCGCCCACCACACGTGCAGGTCAGCCGCCGGGTGTCGGGCCGGTCGCGACCGGCCGGGACCCGTCGGCGACCCACCCGCTCCACGATCCGACGTAGAGCGCGGCGTCCGGCCGGCCCGCCAGGTGCAGGGCCAGCACCGCCTGCGCGGCGGTCACCCCCGACCCGCAGTACGCCCCCACCGGCGCGTCGGCGCGCACCCCGACCGCGGCGAACCGGTCCCGCAGCACGTCGGCCGCCGGGTAGCGCCCCTCGGTGACGTACCCGGGGGCGGGCAGGTTGACCGCGCCCGGCACGTGCCCGGCGACCGGGTCGATCGGCTCGGTCTCGCCCCGGTAGCGGGGCGCGGCCCGCACGTCGATCAGCACCCCGTCGTCGGCCGCCGCGAGGGCCGCCGCCGCGTCGGCGTCCAGCACCGGCAGCGCGCCCGGCCGGACGGTCACGTCACCGGGCGTGACGGTGGGCACCTCGACGGTGTGCGGCAGGCCGGCGGCGCACCAGGCCGGCCAGCCACCGGCCAGCACCCGGACCGGCCGGTGCCCCGCCCAGCGCAGCGTCCACCAGGCGCGGGCGGCGGCCAGGCCGTCGCCGCCGTCGTACACCACCACGGGGTGGCCGGTACGCACCCCGGCGGCCCGCAGCGCGGCCTGGAGGGCGGCCGGGTCGGGCAGCGGGTGCCGACCCGCCGCGCCGGGCGGACCGCACAGGTCGGTGTCCAGGTCGACGAAGACCGCGCCGGGCAGGTGCCCGGCGACGTAGTCGTCGCGGCCCGGCGGGCCGGCCAGCCGCCAGCGGACGTCCAGCAGGGTCGGTGCGTCGGGTCGGGCCAGCTCGGCGGCGAGCCGATCCGGCTCGATCAGGGGGTCATCGGTACCGGACATGACGTCCAGTCAACACCATCGGCGCAGCGACCTCGCGTTTCGGCGCAGGTCGATCTTCGCGCGCCGGGGTAGCATCGACCACCGGGAGGCCGCTGACGTGAAGCATGACCTGGTCGACACGACCGAGATGTACCTGCGCACCATCCTCGAACTCGAAGAGGAGGGCGTGCCACCGTTGCGTGCCCGGATCGCCGAGCGGTTACGGCAGAGCGGGCCGACCGTCAGCCAGACCGTGGCCCGGATGGAACGCGACGGGCTGCTCACCGTCGAGGGCGACCGGCACCTGGCGCTCACCGAGCTGGGCCGGGGCAGCGCCGTGTCGGTGATGCGCAAGCACCGGCTCGCCGAGCTGCTGCTGGTCAACGTGATCGGGATGCCCTACGAGGAGGCCCACGAGGAGGCCTGCCGGTGGGAGCACGTGATGAGCGACGCGGTGGAGAAGCGGGTGTACGACCTGCTCAACCGCCCCACCCGCTCGCCGTACGGCAACCCGATCCCGGGGCTTGAGGAGCTGGGTCCGCCGCAGGCCGGGGCCAGCGAGCCGGTCGAGGGTGAACGCAACCTCGCCTTCCCCGGGCTGACCGGGCAGGTGGTGGTCCGCCGGATCTGCGAGAGCGTACAGACCGACGCCGACGTGCTGCGGCAACTGCACGCCGCCGGGGTCGACCCGGGCGCCACGGTCACCGTCGCCCAGGAACGTGACGGGGTGTTCATCGACCGCTCCGGCGAACGGGTCCGGCTGCCCCGCGAGGTCGCCTCGCGGGTCTTCGTCGCCGCCCACTGACCGCCCCGGCGGCGGCCCGGCCGTCACCGCGACCGGTCGTCACAACGACCGGGTGTCGAGCGTCCTGGCCAGGTCGACGAGGTGGTCGGCCACCTCGTCGGCGGTCGCCCGGTCGTCGTCCGGCCGGCAGGTCCAGCGGAGCGTGGCCAGCCGGTCCTCGGTGGCGAGCCAGCCCACCTCGGCCGTCGGGCCGCGCTTCGCGGTCTTCGCGCCGGTCCGGCGGTAGGCGGCCTGGCCCAGCTTCGACACCTTCTTCGCCCCGGCGGGCAGCACGTCGGCGGTGAAGGTCGGCACGTCGATCGAGGTGTCGGTGACCGTCAGGGTCAGCTCCGGCCAGGTGGCGTCGGTGGCCCGTACCACGCAGGTGCGGGTGTCGTCGCGCTCGGTGGCGGCGGCCACGTCGAAGCGGGCCCCGGTGTGTTCCTCGATCACCGCGAAGTCGAACAGCCGGCACGCCCCACCGGACGAGGCGGCCCCCACCTGCACGGTGGCCGGTTCCCCGGTCGGCAGCGGCACCGGCTCGACCTCCGACGCGCCACAGCCCGTGGTCAGCAGCACGCCCATGCCGGCCAGCCAGATCCGCCCGTGCACGGGCACACCTCCGTGATCGTCGGCGGGGAACCCGCCGGTGTCCGTCGGAAACCGTACGGGTTGGGGTTGCCGGACGGAAGACCCGGGTGGTCCGCCCCTGCGGCGTCAGCCCGGCGGCAGGTCGCGCAGGCTCCGCAGTGGAGACAGCACCACGAACAGGGCGGCGCTCCAGGTGCCGAGCGCGCAGACCACCAACGCCGGCCGCAGTCCCCAGTGGCTGCCGAGCAGGCCGCCGGTCAGCGCCCCCAGCGGAACCACCCCGAAGCAGACCCACAGGAACGCGGCGTTCACCCGGCCGAGCAGCTCCGGCGGGGTGATCCGCTGCCGGTACGACAGGATCGACACGTTGAACAGCACCGCGTTGGCGGAGAACGCGGCCAGCCCGACGACGTAGAGCGCCAGCCCCCACCCGGGTCGGGCCAACGGCACCAGCAGGTAGAGCGGTCCCGGCACCGCCATCGCCACCCAGATCACCCGGGCCGTGCCGATCCGGCGGGACAGCGGGGCGGCGAACGCGCCGGTGACCAGACCGCCGACCGCCCCCAGGGAGAAGACCAGCCCGACCGTGGCCGGGCCGGCCCGCAGCTCCCGGACCAGGAAGCTGACCTCCAGCGCGGTGGTGCCGATGGCGAAGAAGTTCGAGGTGGCGGTGCAGGCCAGGATGCTACGCAGGATCGGACGCCGGCCGACGAAGCGCAGCCCCTCGGTGAGGGCGACCCGCACCGGCACGCGGTCGGTGAGCCCGCGGTCCCGGACCACCGGGCGGACCGCCGCCAGCGTCGCCGCGCTGAGCAGGAACGCCAGCGCGGTGCCGAGAAAAGTCCGGGCGGCACCGACCAGCCCGGCCAACACCCCGCCGACGGTCGGCCCGACCAGCGCGGCGGTGTCGGCGGTGACGGTCAGCCGGGCGTTCGCCTCGACCAGCCGGTCCGCCGGGGCCAGCGCCGGCACGATGCTCTTGTAGGCCACGGTGAAGAGCACGGTGAGCACCCCGCACAGCCCGACGACGACGTACAGGAAGGCCAGGGTGAGCCGGCCGACCAGGGCGACCACCGGCAGCGACGACAGCAGCGCGGCCCGGCCCAGGTCGCAGCCGATCATCAGCCGGCGCAGGTCGACCCGGTCGGCCAGCAGCCCCGCCGGCAGCGCGAAGACCAGGTACGGCAGCCAGGCCAGCACGGTCAGCAGGGAGACCTGGAACACGCTGGCCCGCATCGGGCCGGCGGCCAGCAGCGGCACCGCCACCCCGGACATCCGGGTGCCCAGCTCACCGACCGTCTGGCCGGCCCAGAACAGGGCGAAGCTCCGGTCCCGCCACAGCGGTGGGCGTACCGCCCGACCGTCGGTCAGTTGCGCCGTCATCGATCCCCCGTCGGTCCGCCCCAATCTAGGTGGGCGGGGCAGCCGGGGCCGCCGAATTAGTCGTCGACGTACGGGCAGTGCCGACAGCCCCGCCCGCAGCAGGTGCCACGCCGGGCCAGAAAGCCGGCGGTGAGGACGAACAGGCCGGTGGCCGGGTCGGGATAGCCGGCGTCCCCGGCGGCGAGCGCAGCGGCGTGTGCGGCCAGGATCCGTGCCCGGTCGGGGTGCTCCGGCGGCAGCCGGGACGGGTGCGGCCCGGTCAGCGGCCGGTCCGCCAGCGGACGTCGTTCGCCACTCACCACGAGGAGTCTACGGACCCGGCGGGCTCACTGCCCCGGGCCGGCGGTCTCGGCGCGGACCCGGGTCAGCAGGTCGACGAAGGGGCCGGGCCGTTGGTAGAGCGACCGGTGTCCGGCGTCGTCGAGCACCACGTGCTCCTTGTGCGGGGCATCGAGTTGGGCGTACCACTGGCGGGTCAGGGTCAACCGGCCCGGCACCTCGTGCGCGCCGTCGACCAGGTAGACGGGCACCGCGAGCCGCCTCACCCGGGCACGCAGGTCGACCTGCTGGACCTTCGGGTAGAGCACGTCCCAGCCATCCAGACCGCCGCCGAGCACGTGCGCCTTCTCCAGCAGGGTGTACTCGGCGACGCCGAGGTTCTCTCCCGTCCCGCCCCGGCCCTCGTGGTTGCCGGTGCGGTCGAAGTCGAAGGCGGCGGCCTCGTTGGCCAGCAGCGGCTCGTAGTGGTACATGTCCGGATAC
Source organism: Micromonospora sp. (assembly GCF_048594385.1). Classification (NCBI taxonomy): domain Bacteria; kingdom Bacillati; phylum Actinomycetota; class Actinomycetes; order Micromonosporales; family Micromonosporaceae; genus Micromonospora; species Micromonospora sp. The sequence goes on from NZ_JBMDWU010000542.1 coordinate 8,514, forward strand.
GGCGGCGGCCCCAGCTCGGTCAGCTGCCGCACCAGATCGGCCCGTCCGGTACGGCCTGCCCAGGCGACGGTGTCGGTGTACTGACTGCGGTCGGCGTCCCGCAGGTCGACCGCCTGCCCGACCCCGACGTAGGCCCGGAACAGCTCCGGCCGGCGCTGTACGGCGATGGCGGCGACCAGCGTCCCGCCGGAGTGCGCCACCAGGTAGACGTCCGGTCGACCGAAGCGCTGCCGCAGCCGGTCGGCGACGGCGAGCAGATCGGCGACCTCGCTGTCGAGGGTCAACGACGAGGAGGGCGGGAACGCCGCCCACGACCGTGCCGCGCCCCGCCGGTCCACGGTAGCCACCACGAACTGCCGTTCCAGCCCGGCGAGGTGCCGGCGGACCGCCCCTACCTCGGAGCTGCCCGGCCCACCGGGCAGGAAGAGCAGCACCGGGGCCCGCCGGTCGGCGCCCCGCAGCAGCACCCCCAGTTCCCGGTCGCCGCCGCCGCGCACCGTGGTCAGCTCGGCGATCCCACCCGGTACGGCGGCTGTTGCGGCCGGCAGCGCCACTGCGACCGTCACCAGGGCGACCAACGCGGTGAGCAGGCCCACCCCGGCCCGCCCCAGCCAGGTCCACACCGGACGGCGGCCCGCTGTCGGGGCGGCCCGTCGCGCCAGGCCCGCGCCGTACGCCGCGCCGACCAGCAACGGCAGCAGGGACAGCAATCCGTGTACGCCCCGGCCCAGCAGGAGCGCTCCGACACCGAAACCGCTCAGGTGCGGGGCGTCCACGGTCGGCCCCCGTAGCGGCCAGCGGACCAGCTCGACGGCGAGCGCGAAGAGCACCGGAGCCGTGAACATCGCCCCACGGGACCGGCTCGCCCAGCCGGCGAGCCCACCTACCGCGAGACTGACCAGGATCGACGTCACGGCCTCGGTATTGGTGCCGGGACCACGCGGGGTCCACCAGCCGACCAGCAGACCCCAGCCGAGCGGGGCGACGCCGGCGGCGAGCCACCGGACCGTCGGGGTCGACCGGGCACGGCTGAGCAGGGCCGGACGGGGCAGCGACGGCTTCGCCATGACACCTCACCGGAGTCGTCGGCACCCTAGCCTAGTGATGATCGATGTCATCCGCAGTCCCGTAACACTCACGGAACGTCATGGCCCGCCGCACGTCCCCACCGGACCGAGCCGGTCACCCGGGGTCAGCCGAACCAGTGCGCCTCCTGGCCGTGCGAGCGCATCCAGGCCAACGGCGTCCCGTCGAGGGCGAGCACGTTGTGCAGCGTCCCGTCGGGCGGGGCCGGCAGCGCGTCCACGTCCCAGCAGAGCACGTCGGCCGCCTCGGCGGACACCCAGTGACCGGGCAGGGCGCGGACCAGCGCGACGAAGGCCTCCCGGCGCGGCGGCCGCACCTGGTAGAGCACGGAGGTGTGCAGGACCACCAGCGTCGCACCGGCCGGTGCCCGCGCGGCCAGCGCCGGCAGGTCGTCCACCAGGTCGCCCCGGACCAGTTCCGGTGGGTCGGCGGCGGCCACCGCCGCTGCCGCCCGCAGCCGGGCCCTTCGATGGGTGTGCTCCGGCCAGATCAGCGCGTCGAGCCAGCCCACGTCGGCCGGGTCGGTGACGTCGAGCGGGTTCAGGTCGAGGCCGGCCCGCCACACCACCTCGGGGCGGGTGGTCGGCGGCCCGGTCCCGGTCAGCGTGCAGTCGAGGACCGTCTCCCCTGCCCCGAGCAGGTGGTCGCCGTAGCGGTAGGCGTACCGGTCGGGGTAGAGGCAGAGGCCGGCGGACGCCCCGACCTCCAGCAACGCCAGCGGCTGCGGCAGGGCGGCCAGCACCGGCAGCAGCGCCGCGCAGCGGCCGGCCTCGTTGGTCTGCACCGCCCGGGTGAGCATCGCGGCCCGGACGGCGGCCCAGTGCGCCTTGGTGTGGGCGCGGAAGGCGGCCGGCTCGTCGACCGGCCCACCGAGCCAGCGGACCACGCCGAGGAGCAGTTGCGGCTGCCGCTTGGCCGGCGGCAGGCCGTCCAGCAGGGCGAGCAGTTCGTCGTCGCGGGCGACCGCGTGGGCCAGCCGTTCGTAGGCCGGGGAGACGCCGTGCGCCTCCCGGGTGGCGAACTCGACGTACCGGTCGGCGGTGGTCATGCCCCGATCATCCCCGCCGCGGCCGTCCGGCGCGGCCCCCGGTGCGCCGCCGTCGGCGTGATCCGCGCAACGGCAGCGAGGTGGCGGTGTCCGGGTAGGACCGATGCCGCTACCTCGCCCCACCGGGGTCGATCATGGGGACGGGACGCGGGAGGGCCGGCACCCGTCGGATGCCGACCCTCCGTGCGACGCGTACGTCAGCTGCAACCGCTGGTGGAGCCGCAGCCCTCGCAGACGTAGCAGCTACCTGCCGGGCGCATCTTCGTACCGCAGGTGAAGCAGAGCGGCGCGTCGGCGGCCTTGCCGATCACGGCCTCCAGCAGCTCGGTGGAGGAGCCCACGGCGGGCGCCGGCTTGACGGCGGCCACCCCGGCCAGCTCCTGGGCCGGCTGGGCCACCGGTCCGGTCTTCGGCTCGGTCGCCTCGACCGGGGCGGAGGACGCCATCGCCGTCAGGTCCGTGCCGGCGGCCTCCGCGTCGGCCTCGGCCCGCAACTGCGCGGCCCGCTCCTTGGCGGTGAAGATGCCCAGCTCGGCACGGCGCTCGTAGGGCAGGAAGTCCAGCGCCAGGCGACGGAAGATGTAGTCCATCACCGAGGCGGCCATCCGCACGTCCGGGTCGTCGGTCATGCCCGCCGGCTCGAAGCGCATGTTGGTGAACTTGCTGACGTACGTCTCCAGCGGGACGCCGTACTGCAGGCCGATGGAGATCGCCACCGAGAAGGCGTCCATCACCCCGGCCAGGGTGGAGCCCTGCTTGGACATCTTGAGGAAGACCTCGCCGAGGCCGTCGTCCGGGTAGGACGAGGCGGTGAGGTA
>NZ_JBMDWU010000543.1:0-11226 GCF_048594385.1 Micromonospora sp.
AAAAACCCCCCCCGCGCGGGGCCGGCACGCCCCCCCCGGGGCCCGCCCGCCACCCTCAGGTCGTGCGGCCGCCCGGAATCCCACCCAGCCACCTGCTCCCTGACGGGGCAGGACGTACTCCTTCGGCCCTCGTGCTGACACCGGCAGGGCATCAGCAAACTCCGTCACCTGCTCCGGCTCGGCCACGTAACGCCAGGCGGGCACTCGGTGTACAGGCGTAAGCCCGCCAGAAAGCCCTCCGTCACAACTGCCCCTCAATCGCAAGCCAAGCCTGGACTTCCCGACGAACTTCTGGATTCGTCAAGTGATCGATAATCCATGGCAGCGCGGACAATATTCTCTCAACCCCCATTAGCGCCGACACTTGGGCATCAGGCTCCTGACTTGCAGAGTCGTAGAGAGACCCAACAGGAGCGAAGAATGATTCATCGGCGGCCAAGTACTGCCCTCGCCTAGACTGAGCCGCTGCCACTGCCTCCGCCCGCGGCAACGGAACATGCTCCAGCGCCCAAGTAGCAGACCCGTCAGGCGTCAGCACGACCGGCAAATTACTATCCGGCAAGTCGAGGCGAACCGCTGCCGCCGCAAGCCTAAGCAACCAGTACGCCCCCAACGATGCATCAATATCATGGCGCTCGACAGCCAGAACTATAGCCGCAGCACCGAGCCTCAGGTCGGCTATCCGTTGAGAGCGATCAGCATTCCTCAGCGGGCTAACGGCCGATTCGACCGACTCGAACAGCGCCTGCCACCATTGGGGCGACACCCGTCGCGGGAACCGAGCATGCAGCCACTCACCGAACGAGTCGAGCGGGACCGACCGAAGTTCCTGCAACTCTGATTGCGCTTCCACTATGGAGCCCTTCCGCCGTAGTCTCTAATAACTCTTAGCGGGATCCGTATACCTGCCTCACCAAAGGCGTCCACGCCTCGCTGAATGAACGTACCAGCACAACTGGGACACGGGGTATAGTGGCCAGTCATGTTGTCGAACGACGTCACAGCACCATTCCGGAAAGAAATCTGCCCTGCTCCCATAACAGGAGCACCACCCGACGCTACCGTGTGATAAATACCACGCCCCGCAGCAACCATGTTCAGATTTCCCCCCTCCCCCACTGTCCAGAGAAAGTCCCCGCTTCCCGAGGCCGCGCGCGAGAAGCCGGAAGTACCCGCCGCAACAGGTGAAACCCCCGCAAGATCTGCTTCCATCAGCTCCAGAGAAATATCCCCAGGAGGTCGGTTGTTTGGAACTGGTCCGCAGTTGTGTACGAGGACCGGCGTCTTACCGGCTATCACATAGTATGTGTGGAGGGTATCGACGGTGAGGTTGTGTACGATCTCGGGTTGGGTGCGGAGGCGTGTACCGGCTACGGCTGCTGGTCCGTGGTCGGCGGTTTCGAAGGTGTAACCGGGTTTGAGGTCCTTAGCCTCGCGCCATTGCTGCTGGTCGGCGACCCAGAAGGGGTGCCCAGCGGTGGCGGTGATCGTCTCGGCGCGGCTGCCCTGAGGGCCGCCCATGGTGACGGTGATGTCGACGAGTTGCTTGGTACCGCTACCGACGATCAGAGCGGTGACTACTCGCGGCGCGGTCCGCCCCGTGGTGGGGTCGGTGGCCAGGACCTTGTCGCCGAGCTTCACGTCACGGATCGGCTTGTGGCTGCCATCGGCCATCAGGACCTTCGTGTCGCCGGTGAAGCTGTTGCCGGGGCCGAGGCAGCCGCCGCTCCGGCTCATGAGCCCGCGTCCGATGGTGCGTGCCTCACCGAGACCTGCGCTGACGGCCTTACCGCCGGCTGCTCTCATTCCCCCGCCTAAAGCGCGGAGCCCTGCACCGAGGGCCGCGCCTCCGACAGTCCCAGCAGCCCCACCAGCGGCACCGAAGAGCCCACCGAGCGCGGTCTCGCCGGCGAGATCCCATCCGCGCTTGCCGTTCATGTATCCGGTGACGGCAGAGCCGACCGCTCCGGCCAGGGCACCGCAGGCGACGGCGCCGACACCGGTCCAGCCGATGGCGGCCCCGCAGCCGATGCCGACGACCGCACCGACGGCAATGCCGGCGATCTCAGCGGCGTGGTCCTCGACGAACTGGGTCGCCTTGTCCCACATCTCGTTGGCGCCCTCGACGAGTGGGGCAAGGCGCTGAGCTGCTTCGAGGAACAACTTCTGCCGGAACTTGTCGGGGTCACGGATGGCTTGCTGCGTGACGGCGACGACGCTTGCCATGACCTTGATGCCGCCGGACACCAGCTTGACTCCCGCTAACAGCGGCTTGGTGAGCGCGGCCACGACCGGCAGCTTGGTGAACTTGATCGCCTGCCGGACAGCGGCCTTCGCGGCGTTGGTTACCGCCTTCTTGGCTTCGTATATTCGTTGCGCCGCGGCACGGGCTTGTTCTTTAGCCCAGTTGGTGGCATTGGTACGGAGGTTGGTGACGCCCTCCTTGATGTTGCGGTAGGTGTTTCCAACGGCAGTTTTAGCCTTGTTGTAGAGCCTGGTAGCGCCGTTGTAGAGCATCTGCCCGAATGACCTGAGGGCGGAGATTCCCTGGTTCCAGAGCCGGGTGCCGTAGTTCCATGCCCAGGAGGCGGTGCTGCTGACGAAGTTCGTGGCGGCGTGGTAGCCGTTGCTAAAGTGGCAGCTATTGAACCCTGACCCCGACCATGCCGAAAATGCAGCGACCGACCCGACCATGACCGTAGTGACAGGACCCAGTGGAACGTCCTACGTCATCATCTTCAGGGATACGGACGACCTGATCCAGGTCTACAGCCGTCAGCTATCGCCCCAGCGAGTCGGGGAATTGCCAAAGAAGGAATTCGTCCGCAGTTCAGCCTCGGCACCCACGCCCTGAAGCGGTCGTTCTCGCATGGCAGGTCCTGGTGCGTCCTGAGCGGTAGAACTGGTCAGAGCACTACGGACGGGCGGGACGGGCATCCCCCGCGGGGCCCGTCCCGCCCGTAAGCCGCGTCGACGCGGCCCGGTCACCCGGTCAGCTTGGCTCCCCCGCCAGCGAGGTCCGTCGCTGCGACGCCATGACCAGGGAGTAGACGTGCTCGCGGAGTTCACCGAAGAGCGGCGTCTGTTTGGTCGCGATCTGGTCGCGGGGCCGGTCGAGGGTGACCGGCAGGTCCGCCACGACGACTGACGGGCCCTGCGACAGCACGACCACCCGGTCGGACAGGTACACCGCCTCGTCGATGTCGTGGGTCACGAACAGCACCGTCGTGCCGGTCTCCGCCCAGACCTTGAGCAGCAGGTCCTCCAGGCTGGCCCGGGTCTGGGCGTCCACCGAGGCGAACGGCTCGTCCATGATCAGCATTTCCGGCCGGACGGCGAGCCCCCGGGCGATGGCGACCCGCTGCTGCATGCCGCCGGAGAGCTGCCACGGGTGCAACCCGGCGGCGTGGGCCAGGCCCACCATCTCCAGCGACTCCTGCACCCGCTGCCGGATCTCGGCGCGGGGCAGACCCCGGTCCCGCAGCGGGAGGGCGACGTTCTTCTCGACGGTCAACCAGGGGAACAGCGAGCGGCTGTAGTCCTGGAAGACGACCGCCACGCCGTCACGGGGACCGGACATGCGTTCCCCCCGGAACATGACCGCGCCGCCGGAGATGGGCAGCAGCCCGGCGATGCACATCATCAGGGTGGTCTTGCCGCAGCCGGAGGGCCCCACCACCGACACGAACTGCCCGGCGTGGACGGCGAACTCGATGCTGCGTACGGCGGGCACGTCGCCCTTGCGGGACCGGTAGGACTTGCTCAACTCCTGCACGTCGAGCACGGGGGTGTCGAGGGCGGCACCGGGCTGCTGCGGTTTGGTCGTCACGGGGTTCATCCGGGGCTCCTACGTGGTGTCGGTCAGTGGCTTTCCGCGCTGTCGGGGCGCACGTTGCGGTGCCACCGCAGCAGCACCCGCTCGACCAGGGCGAAGACGGCGTTGAAGAGGATGCCCAGCAGCGCCAGCAGGACGATCGCCGACCACAGCTGCGGGAACTGGAACAGCCGCTGCTGGCTCACGATGTAGAACCCGAGGCCGGCCGTGGCGGCGTACAGCTCGGAGATCACCATCAGGACCAGCGCGATCCCGATGCTGATCCGCATCCCCGCGAAGATCGCCGGGCTGGCGCCGGGCAGCAGGACCCGCAGGAAGTAGCGCCGCCGGGTCAGTCGCAGGCTCCGGGCGGCGGTGACCACCGTACGGTCGATGCCCCTGACACCGTCGTAGGTGTTGATCAGGATCGGCCAGAGGCAGCCCAGCGCGATGAGGAAGACGTTCATCCCGCTGGTGATGCCGAACAGCACGATGGCGATGGGCAGCAGAGCGGTGACCGGCACCGACATGCCCAGTCGGATCAGCGGGTTGAAGAACGCGCCGGCCGGCCGCCACACCCCGATCAGGATGCCGAGACCGACGCCGAGCACCGTCGCCGCGCCGTAGCCCAGGCCGAGCCGGACGAGACTCGGCAGGACGTCGGCCCGGAACTGGGAACTGAGGAACAGCGACGACGGGGACGCGGACAGCCAGGTGTCGACGAACGCTCCGAAGATCTGCGACACCGGCGGTACGAACAGGGAGCCCACCATCCGGGCGGCGACCTCCCACACCACCAGCAGCAGGGCGAGCAGCCACAGCGACCGCACCCCGCGTCCCACCGCCAACGCCGACGTGACCACCGGCCGGCTCAGCCCCTGCCCGCTCATCGTCCACCCTCCCGTTGTGCCTGGCCCCACGGCACCACCAGGCGCTCATCCAGGTTGAAGCCGTTGTAGAGGCCGATGCCGAGCAGGCCGACTAGCAGGATGCCCGCGTAGACGAAGTCGGGTCGCTGCGCCTGCTGGTACGTGGTGATCACCGTTCCCACCCCGTTGGTGGCGCCGAGCAGTTCGGCGGAGAGCACCACGATGAGCGCCGTCGAGCTGGCCACCCGCAGCCCGGTGGCGATGGACGGGGCCGCCGACGGCAGCACCACCCGGGTCAGCAGCCGGGTACGCGTCCAGCCCATGCTCCGCCCCGTGGCCAGCATCAGCGGTTCGGTGTCGCGGACGCCGTACATCGCGTTGAGCAGGATCGGCCAGAAGATCGCGTAGATCGCCAGGGACACCTTCATCTGGGTGCCCAGGCCGAACATCAGGATGGCGATCGGCAGGAACGCCGAGGAGGGGATCGACCGGCCGGCGTGTACCACCGAGGACGACGGCCGGTAGAGGGCGGAGAAGTAGCCCAGGGTCAGCCCCAGCGGAATGCCGACGGCGCTGGCGACGAGCATGGCGAGCAGCCACGCCCACAGGGTCTGCGCCACCTCGGTCAGGAACGTCGCGTCGACGAGCAGTTCGCCGGCGCGTTGCAGGGTGTCCACCGGGTACGGCAGGGAGTCCACCGAGACCGTCCCGGTCCGGACCACCAGGTCCCACAGCACGAACATGGTCACCACGCCCGCCACTCCCAGCACCCAGTCGGGTGTGGGGCCCCACCGGCGGGCCGCGACGGGCCCGCCGGTGGGTCGGGCGTCCGCCTCGACCTGGTCAATCACGTGGACGTCCGACGCCATGTCACGTCCTCTCCCCTCATGGTGGCCCGCCTACCGCGACGACAGGACAGGTCAGGACCGCGCGAAGTCGGTGACGAAGGGCCCCAGGTCGGGCTTCTTCTGGAGCATCTTCAGGTCGACCATCTGCTGGGCCATCCGGTCCAGCGCGGTGACGTCGACGGCGGCTTCGAGAGCGTTCTGCGGTTGTGCGGCGAGGGTCTCCGCCGGCACCTTCTGGCACTCGGAGAGCAGCCGGAACGCCTCGTCCTTATTGGCCGGGTCGCTGAGCTGCTGCGCGGTCTCGGCGATCGCCTCGTGGAAGCGCTTGGCGGCGTCGCCCTTGCCGACGAAGCTCTTGGCGGCGACGTAGGTCGCGATGTAGATCTTGTCGCTGCTGGCGAAGGGGTCGGCCAGGCTGCGTACGTTGTCGTTGTTGTTGCCCAGCAGCGAGTAGCCCAGTTGTGCGGCGTCGACCCGTCCACTGAGCACGGCGGGGATCTGCTCGGTGAAGGGCAGCGCCACGAAGCTGACGCTGTCCGGCTCGACCCCGTTGGCCTTCAGCCAGCTCGCGGTGACAATCTGGTTGATCCCGTTGATCTCGTTGACCGCGATCTTCTTGCCGGCGAGGTCGGCGGCCGCCTTGATCGGGGAGTCCTTGCCGACGAAGACGCCCTGCGCGGGCTTGGCCGGCGGCAGCGCGTTGACGTTCACCCCGGACACCATCTGGATCGGGAAGCCGGTGTTGTAGGCGTTGATCGCGGTGTAGCCGTTGACGTAGCCGAAGTCGGCCGCCCCGGAGAGCACTGCGGCGACCGCCGCCGAGCCACCTCCGGAGCGGACCAGCTCGACGTCGAGGCGGTGCTTGCCGTAGACGCCCTTCCCGATCGCCCAGGTGTTCCAGATTTCGCAGCCGAACGTCGTGACGGAGACCTTCGTGGTGCCGTCCGCGTTGTCCGCAGCGCCTTCGGCCCCGCCGCAGGCGCTCGTGAAGAGCAGCGCGGCGAGGGCGACCATCGCACCGGTACGTCGTGTGTTCATCGTGATGCTCCTATGTGCTTCGCGCGTGGCCCCGACGTCTCCCGCTGCCGGTGCCGGTTGCGGGAATGAGGGCGTTCGGTGGATACGAAGGGACGGCTCTGCCGCGACGGATACGACCGCCTGGCTGCTGCGGTGCGGTTCCGACGCGAGCTGCATCGACTTGGTGATGGTGCTGAATGCCTGAATTGCCGGTTCGAGGGAATCAATCAGGGCCGCGAGAACCGCAGACGGCGTCACGGCATGGCCGGGCAACGCTGGTCACGGTCGGTTCGGGCGGTCGGGCTGCACCCCAGCAGCACCCTGACGCCTCGCCGACTTGCAGCGAAGGTACGGGGCCCGAAAACCTCTGTCAAGATGCGGAACGTTATCTCGCATTGCGCCATAACGCAGACTGCCGGCACTCCGCCCAACCCGGCGAACACGCAGGTCGGCGGGCAGATAACGATACGTCTCCCCTGGTTGACCGGGCCCGTGACGGCGGCTAGCTTCTCCACCAGATGCCGCCGGCCCCCGGGAGTGGACATGAGCGTGGAAGAGCCCGTCGCGGCCGTTCCCGCCATCACCCGCGCGCCGATCGGCCACTGGAAGGGACCGGAGTTCCCCGCCATCCGCCCCGGCACCGGCGCGGGCAAGGCCCTCGTTCCGTTCTGATCGGCAGCTCCGCGCCTCGGCGCACCCTGCCCGGATCCGGCCACACCGTCCGCGTCGGCCGCTCCTGTCCACACCGTGGCGGAGCAGACCGTCGTCGGTGACCCCAGCACCCCGGTATCTGCGGCAGTCCGTCGCCCGTACCCGTGACGGTCCCTCCGTCGTCGCGGCCGGCCCCGGCGCAGGAGACCACCCACCCCCGCAACCCCAGCCGGGCAGGTGGGCCGGTCCCCACACCCCAGCGCGCGGGCGGCCGGCCCGGTAAGGGCGGAGTCAGGACGACCGGCCACCCCGCGCCACCGACCCCAGCCGGCGTCGGGGTGTCCGGCATCGTCAGCCCGTCGACGCACGCCGCCCCGGCCCGGGTGGCGCAGCCAGCCGGGGCCGGATACGGAAAAGCGGCCCGGTCGATGCTCGACCAGGCCGCTGACCTGTTGCCTCAAGGGTGGAGCCGAGGGGACTCGAACCCCTGACCCCCACACTGCCAGTGTGGTGCGCTACCAGCTGCGCCACGGCCCCTTGCGGTCGTCCCCGGTCGCCCGGGCACGGAGAGAACTATACACACGCGGCCGAGCATGGTCATCTCGCGGGGGTCCCCGGCGGATCAGTTCAACGCCACGTCCGGCGGGAAGTGCGCGACCGCCGCCATCATGCCGCCCTGCCGGCGCAGCACCATCGGCCAGAGGTCGTCCGGACGGTCGACGAAGGCGTCCCCGGGCAGCGCATCGAGCACGAACCAGGAGCCGTCCTCGATCTCCTGCTCCAGCTGCCCGGAGCCCCAGCCGGAGTAGCCGGCGAACACCCGGATGCCGCCGATGCTGTCGCGCATCCGCTCCGGATCGGACGACAGATCGACGGTGCCGACCGCACCGGAGATCGGCTGGAAGCCCTTCAGCCGACGCATCGGATGACGCATCCGGGCCAGGCAGATCGCCGACTCCGGCTGCACCGGGCCGCCCTCGAAGAGCACCGCCGGATGCCGGGCGAGATCGCTCCACTCGCCGAGGACGTCCGCGACGGCCACCTCGGTGGCCCGGTTGAGCACCACCCCGAGCGCCCCGTTGGCCTCGTGGGCGACCAGCAGCACCACCGTACGATCGAAGTTCGGATCCTTGAGGGCCGGCGTCGCGACCAGCAGCCGCCCGGTCATCGACTCCACGGCACGACCGCTGATCGCCGGTCCCTCCCCCTGCGTCTCGGACATCGTCAGCCGCGCACCGGGTCCGACAACCGGGCACCACCGACCATCTGTGCTCTCACCGCCATGCCTGGCACCATAGCCTGCACCCGGTGCGGTGGCTAAGGTCTGACCGACAGGTGATCGAGGGCGGTCGAGGGAGGATCGATGGGTCCGACGGCGGACATCGCGGTGATCGGCGGTTCGGGGCTGTACGCGCTCCTCGACGACGCCACGGAACACCAGGTCGAGACCCCCTACGGCGCCCCCTCGGACGTGCTCACCATCGCCACCGTGGGCGGCCGGTCGGTGGCGTTCCTGCCCCGGCACGGGCGTGATCACCGCCACCCCCCGCACCTGATCCCGTACCGGGCGAACCTGTGGGCACTGCGGTCGCTCGGGGTACGCCAGGTGCTCGCCCCCTGTGCCGTCGGCGGGCTGCGCCCCGAGTTGGGCCCCGGCACGTTCGTGGTGCCCGACCAGCTCATCGACCGCACCAGCGGCCGGGTGCAGACCTACTACGACCAGGGCGCGGTGCACGTGGCGTTCGGCGACCCGTACTGCCCGGTCGGGCGGCGTACCCTGCTCGACGCGGCGGCCGGGCGCGACGTGCCGGCGGTCGACGGCGGCACGGTGGTGGTGGTCGAGGGGCCACGCTTCTCCACCCGTGCGGAATCCCGCTGGTACGCCGCGATGGGCGGCACGGTGGTCAACATGACCGGCCACCCGGAGGCGGTGCTGGCCCGCGAACTGGCCCTCTGCTACACCTCCATCGCCCTGGTCACCGACCTGGACGCCGGGGTGGAGGCGGGCGACTCGGTCACCCAGGAGGAGGTGTTCCGGGTCTTCGGCGAGAACACCGACCGGCTGCGCGGCGTACTGCTGGACGCGGTGGCCGCCCTGCCCACCGACCGCGACTGCCCCTGCGGGCACGCGCTGGACGGCATCCGGACCCCGTTCCCCCTCCCCTGACCCGTCGCCGCTCGGCCCGGACGGCCTCCCGGCAGCCCCGGACAGGGCAATAGCCGGCAAAGCACGCGGAACGCCGGCTGCCGCCCGCTAGATTCGGCAGGTCAGGGGTCCGGTCCCGGCGGACACCGGACGGGTCGGGGACACGGAGGCGGAGGGCGATGGCGACCGTCCGGGAGACCACCTACGACCTGCTCCGCGCCCTCGACCTGACCACGGTCTTCGGCAACCCGGGCTCGACCGAGGAGCCGTTCCTCCAGGACTTCCCGGCCGACTTCCACTACGTGCACGCCCTGCACGAGGCGTCGGCCGTCGCCATGGCCGACGGGTACGCCCAGGCCACCGGCCGGCCGGCGCACGTCAACCTGCACACCGCCCCGGGCACCGGCAACGGCATGGGCAGCCTGGTCACCGCGTGGCACAACCGGACGCCGCTGATCGTCTCCGCCGGGCAGCAGAGCCGGGAGATGCTGCTGATGGAACCCCGGCTGGCCAACCGGCACCCCACCGAGCTGCCCCAGCCGTACGTGAAGTGGAGCCACGAGCCGGTGCGGGCGCAGGACGTCCCGGCGGCGTTCATGCGGGCGTACGCCACGGCGGCGCAACCGCCGAGCGGCCCGGTCTACCTCTCCCTGCCGTTGGACGACTGGCACCAGCCGGCGGACCCGCCGCCGCAGGTGCGGACGGTGGCCACCCGGTTCGCCCCCGACCCGCGTCGGCTTCGGGAGTTCGCCGCGCTGCTCACCGCCGCCCACAACCCGGTGCTGGTGCTCGGCGCGGCGGTGGACCGGGCCGCCGCCTGGCCGGTGGCGGCGGCGGTGGCCGAACGGCTCGCCGCGCCGGTCTGGTCCGCGCCGGCACCGGAGCGGGCCGCCTTTCCGGAGCACCACCCGCACTACCGGGGGGTGCTGCCGTACGCGATCGCCCCGCTGGCCGAGAAACTCACCGGGCACGACGTGGTGCTGGTGGTCGGCGCGCCGGTGTTCCGCTACTACCCGCACGTGCCCGGCGACCACCTGCCGCCCGGGGCCCGGCTGCTGCACGTCACCGACGACGCGGACGAGGCCGCGCGGGCCCCGGTGGGCGACAGCCTGCTCGGTGATGCCGGGCTGACCCTGGCCGCGCTGCTGGACCTGCTGCCGGCGGCCGACCGGCCCCCACCGGCGGCCCGTCCGACGCCGCCACCTCCGCCGGCGGGTGACCCGCCCGACGCGGACGCGCTCTTCGCCGCGCTGGCCGCCTGCTGGCCCGCCGACGGGGTGCTGGTGCAGGAGTCACCGTCGAACCTCGCCGCGCTGCGTCGTCGGCTCCCGGTGACCCGCCCGGCGTCGTACTTCACCATGGCCAGCGGCGGGCTCGGCTACGGGCTGCCGGCCGCCGTGGGTATCGCCCTCGCCGAGCGGGACACCGGGCGGGGCCGACCGGTGGTCGCGGTGATCGGGGACGGCTCCTTCCACTACTCGGTGCAGGCGTTGTGGACCGCCGCGCGGCTGCGGCTGCCGGTGGTCGTGCTGGTCCCGGTGAACCAGCAGTACGCCATCCTCAAGTCGTTCGCCGAGCTGAAGTCCACCCCGGGGGTGCCGGGCCTGGACCTGCCGGGCCTGGATCTCACCGCCATCGCCCGCGGCTACGGCTGCGCCGCCCGCGTCGTCGACGCGCTGCCCGACCTGGCCGACGCACTCACCGAGGCGCTACGCGCCGACGTCCCCACCGTGCTCCCCACCCCGATCAGCACCACCATCCCCGACCTCCTCTGAACCCCTCCCCCGCCCGCGTCGAGGTCGGGGTCGGCGGGGTTCAACAGGTTATGGGCCTCCCCCCCCCGGCGGGGGGGCGCCCCACCCCTGGTCAACCCGCACCCGG
>NZ_JBMDWU010000544.1:0-29236 GCF_048594385.1 Micromonospora sp.
CCCCGGGCCCCCCCGGCGGGCCCCCAACCCTCTTGATCACCGAGGCGCCGCCCGGCCGGCGGGCCCGCCGGGGCCCGGCCGTGGGCCGGGCGGGGGGCGGCACGGCCGGCCGGGTGGGGGGGACGGGGCTGGGTGGGGTTACTGGGGGAGGGTCCACTTCTGGTTGGGGGCGGAGGAACTGCACGTCCAGAGCAGGACCACGGTGTTGTCGGCGGAGTTGTTGCCGGAGACGTCGAGGCACTTGCCCGACGCCGGGTTGCGCAGGGTGCCGTCGGACTGCGACGACCAGACCTGCGGGCTGCCACCGGTGCAGGTCCAGAGCTGGATCTTCGTGCCGTTGGCGGTGCCGCCACCCGAGACGTCCAGGCACTTGCCCAGCGCCTTGATCGGGCCGTTCGGGGTGACCGTCCAGGTCTGGCGGGCGCTGCCGTTGCAGGTGAAGATCTGGATCTGCGTGCCGTCGGCGGTGGCGCCGTTGCGGACGTCCAGGCACTTGCCGGCCAGACCCTTGATCGGGCCGGTGCCGTTGGTCGGCGGCGGAGTGCCACCCAGCTCCTTGATCCGGATGTTGCGGAACGAGGCGTCGTCACCGGTGCCGTGGTTCTGGATGCCGATGTGGCCGGCGAGCGAGCGCACCGGGTTGGTGTTGGTGAAGTCGTTGATCCTCGTGCCGTTGAGGAAGACCTGGAGCCGTTCCCCCTCGACCAGCAGCTCGTAGGTGTTCCACTCCCCCGGCGGGTTCAGCGCCGCGTCCCGGGCTGCCTGGTCGGCGGCCTGGAACGAGTAGACCGAGCCGGTGGTCCGGTCGACGGTGTCGGTGGCGTCGATCTGCACCTCGTAGCCGTTGTCCATCGCCGAGTTCGGGTCGCTCGACGGCGGGAAACCGATCAGGACGCCGGAGTTGTCGTCCCCGTCGACCTTCCAGTCCAGCTTGAGCGAGTAGTTGGTGAACTGCTTCGCGCTGTACCAGAGCATGCCCAGCCCGCCGACGGAGCTGAGGGTGGCGTTGGAGTTGGTGAAGCTGCCCGGCCCGGCCTGCGACCAGCCGTTGGTGGAGCCGTTGTAGAGCGCGGTGTAACCGGTCTCCGGCCGGCAGTCGGCCTTCGTCCGGCCGGCCGCGTACCGGATGCCGCCGAGCAGGTGGGCCCGGAACGCCGGCTCGGAGTACGCCGACTGGTTGTGCCCGGCACCGGTGTAGAACGACCGGCCGCCGTTGTACGTCTTGCACCACACGTGCGGGTGGTCGGCCCCCATCCCACCCCCCGAGTACGACGACTCGTCGAGGTTGGCCAGCACGTGCGCGGTGGAGCGGGCGTTGGTGCGGAAGTTGTACCACTCGTCGGTGCGCTGCCAGGTCTGGCCGAGGTGGGCGGTGGCCGCGTGCGCGCGGTCCTCCACCCGTACGGTGGCCTGCTGGATGGCCGGGTGGGAGGCGAACCACGCCCCGACCAGGTTGCCGTAGAACGGCCAGTCGTACTCGGTGTCGGCGGCGGAGTGCACGCCCACGTACCCGCCACCCGCGCCGATGTACGACTCGAAGGCGCTCTGCTGGCTGGCGTTGAGCACGTCGCCTGTGGTGTTGAGGAAGATCACCGCCTCGAACCGGGCGAGGTTGGCGGTGGTGAACTGGCCGCCGTCCTCGGTGGCGGTGACGGTGAAGTTGTTGGCCGCGCCCAGGTCGCGGATGGCCTGGGTGCCGACCGCGATGGAGTCGTGCCGGAAACCGGCGGTCTTGGAGAAGACGAGCACGTCGTAGGCGGCGTCGGCGGCGGATGCCGAGGTGGCCGGGGCGGTGCAGGCGAGGGCGGCGAGGACGGCGGTGGCCGCGCCGAGAATCGGTCGGAAGAGTCTCATGTCGTGCTCCAGTACGCCGGGGGCGCGGGACCGGACACCGCCGGGCCCGCGCCCGTCAGGTCAGGGCAGGGTCCACTTCTGGTTGGCCGCGGACGAGCTACAGGTCCACAGGAGGACCACGGTGCCGTCGGCCGAGTTGTTGCCGGAGACGTCCAGGCACTTGCCCGAGGCGGGGTTGCGCAGGGTGCCGTCGGACTGCGCCGACCAGACCTGCGGGCTGCCACCGGTGCAGCTCCAGAGCTGGATCTTGGTGCCATTGGCGGTGCCGCCGCCGTTGACGTCCAGGCACTTGCCGAGCGCCTTGATCGGGCCGTTCGGGGTGACCGTCCAGGTCTGCCCGGCCCCACCGTTGCAGGTGAGGATCTGCACCTGGGTGCCGTCGGCGGTGGCCGCGTTACGCACGTCCAGGCACTTGCCGCCCAGCCCCTTGATCGGCCCGGTGCCGTTGGTCGGCGGTGGGACGGTGCCGGTGTTCAGGGTGAACGCGTCCAGGTCGTAGAGCAGCCCGGTGCCACCGGCGAAGGTCAGGTAGAGCGTGGTGGTGCCGGTGGGTGCGCCGGACACCGTGCCGGTGACGGTGGTGAAGGTTTCCCAGCCGCCGGTGACCGGCACGCTGGCCTGCCCGAGCACGGTGCCGGTGGGCGAGCCGGCGCGGATCTGGAGGGTGCCGCCGGCGCCGGCCGAGGAGACCCGCGCGGTGAACGAGGTGACGTTGCCGATCTGGTACGGGGAGAACCCGATCCACTCCCCGTTCTCGATGTTGCCGACGGTCTTGCCGCCCTCGGCCGGGGTCTTGTCGTAGAGGGTCACTCCGGACGAGGTCTTGAAGTGCTCGGCCTGCCGGTGCCGGGGCTGGAGGGTGTGCTGGGTGTGCGTGGTGAGGCCACCGGCGTCGGTGTACTCGGCGTCGAAGATGGCGAAGATGTTCGCCGCGTCGTCGTGCTCGCCGTCGACCGGGATGGTGATCGTGCCGGAGCAGCCGTCGACCGAGGAGATCTGGTGACCGTGCTGGTCGTGGCCGAGCACGTAGGTCATCTT
Organism: Micromonospora sp.; assembly: GCF_048594385.1. Classification (NCBI taxonomy): domain Bacteria; kingdom Bacillati; phylum Actinomycetota; class Actinomycetes; order Micromonosporales; family Micromonosporaceae; genus Micromonospora; species Micromonospora sp. The sequence continues at coordinate 2,893 of NZ_JBMDWU010000544.1, forward strand.
GACCTTGGTGCAGTCGACCGTGCCGTCCTCGGGGTCGGTGACGGTGATGCTGAACGGCACCGTGTCCCCGAAGGAGAACAGCGAGCCGTCGACCGGGCCGGTGATGGTGACCGTCGGGGCGGTGTTGCCGACGTTGACCGTCACGCTGTTCGTGCCGGTCGCCCCCTGCGGGTCCCGCACGGTGAGCGTCGCGGTGTACGAGCCGTCCGTGGTGTACGTCTTCGTCGGGTTGGCCGCCGTGGAGGTGGTGCCGTCGCCGAACGCCCACGAGTAGGTCAACGCGCCGCCCTCGGGGTCGGCGGAGCCGGCCGAGGAGAAGTTCACGGTCAGCGGCGCGGGACCGGAGGTCCGGTCGGCGCTCGCCCGGGCCGCCGGTGCCCGGTTGCCGACGCCGACGTAGTCGAAGCGGTACAGGGCCGAGTTGGCGTCACCGTTGTAGTAGCCGGTGCCGTAGTCGAGCAGGTAGTACGCCCCGTCGGGACCGAACGCGGAGTCCATCACCTGCTTGCCCACCCAGGGGAAGCTGTCGATGGTGCCGGGCGACCCGTCGGCGTTGACGTGGATCGGCTTGACCCAGCCCCGGCCGAACTCGGTGGCGAAGAACAGCCCGTCGAAGCTCTGCGGGAACTTCGTCGCCGAGGGGTTGTTCGGGTCGTACCGGTAGACCGGGCCGGCGGCCGGCGACTCGGAGCCGCTGCCGAACGCGGCCGGGCTGCCGGAGTCGCCGCCGTACTTGATCCAGGAGGGCTTGGCCGGCGGGAGGGTGGTCAGACCGGTGTTGCGGAACGAGTTGTTGGTCGGCCCGCCGGTGCAGTTGAACTTCGGGCCGGTCGAGTTGGTGGCGAAGTTCCACTCGTTGTACGTCTCGGACGTGGTGTTGGTGCCGGTGCAGTACGGCCAGCCGTAGTTGCCGGGGCCGGTGACCCGGTTGAACTCGACCTGGCCGGAGGGGCCCCGGTTGGCGTTGGTGCTGCCGGCGTCCGGCCCGTAGTCGCCGACGTAGACGACGCCGGTGGCCTTGTCGACGCTGATCCGGAACGGGTTGCGGAAGCCCATCGCGTAGATCTCGGGGCGGGTCTTCGCGGTGCCCGGGGGGAACAGGTTCCCACTCGGGATCGAGTACGTCCCGTCGGCGTTCACCTTGATCCGCAGGAGCTTGCCCCGCAGGTCATTGGTGTTGCCGGCGCTGCGCTGGGAGTCGTACGCCGGGTTGCGGTTGGTGCGCTCGTCCAGCGGCGAGTAGCCGGCGGAGTCGAACGGGTTGCTGTCGTCGCCGGTGGACAGGTAGAGGTTGCCGGCGGCGTCGAAGTCCATGTCGCTGCCGACGTGGCAGCAGATGCCCCGGTCGGTGCCGATGTCGAGGATGTCGACCTTGCTGGACATGTTGATGGTGAAGTCGGCGTTCAGGGTGAACCGGGACAGCCGGTTCACGCCCTGCCAGGCCGACCAGTTGCTGCCGGTGGCGGGCGCGTCGCCACCGGGGGTGGACAGCGGCGGCGCGTAGTAGAGGTAGATGAACCGGTTGGTGGCGAAGTTCGGGTCGACCCCGAGGCTCTGCATCCCGTCCTCGTCGTGGGTGTAGACGGGGATCGTGCCGATGGTCCGGGTGGTGCCGGCGGCGTCGGTGCGTCGCACCGTGCCGTTGCGGGCGGTGTGCAGCACGGACCGGTCCGGCAGCACGGCCAGCGACATGGGCTCGCCCATCTCGTTGACGCCCCGGGCCAGCTCGACCTGCTGGAAGTCGCTGGCGTTGATGGTGTGGGCGGCGGCCGGGGCGGTCGGGCCGGTGGTGGCGGCGACCGTGCCGGCGGTGACGGCCAGCAGCAGTGCGGCGGCGGAGGGTAGCCACCGTCGGGAACGGTGACCGGTTGGGTCCTTTATGGACATTGGAGGGCTGTCCCTTCCTGACGGATCACGGCCAGGGCGGGACGCGTGCCGCCGCGCCGGATGCCGGGGTGGTGGGGTGGAGTGGTGGGGTGTGGCAGGGCAGGCCGCGCGGCCGGGGGGTGTCCCGGTCGGCCGGTCAGCACCCTCGGCCGGGGCGCGAAGCGCCCGGCGGAAGGTCTCTCGCCGAGGGGTTACCGCGCCGCCGGTTCACCTTGACGAAACATGCCCGTGATGCCACAAACATTAATGGTGACCTATATCAATGTCCATACCCTCTGCCCACCGTTGTGGGTTTTCATCAGATGAAGCCCGCACCCCGGCCGCCCTCCCCGGCCCCACGCCCGACAAAGGCGGGCCGTGCGGCACGGGAGACGACCCGCGGGTCACCGGGCGGTGACCCCACGTTCCCCCCCACGGGCGGCCGGGCCCTGCCCGACCCCTGCGACGCCGGTCCGTGGCACCGGAACGGGCCACCCGGAGGCGAATCCACATTCATCTGATGAAAGTCCGGACCGCTTCCGGTCGGAACACCACCCACCGCACCCGGTCCACGCGCCGGGGCCGCCGCAGCGGGCCGGGGCGGCGACGGCTCAGTGCTGCCGGTGCACGGCCTGGTCGGCCAGGGCGGCCAGCGCGGTACGGGCCGGCTCCGCCAGCGGCACCTGGGCGAGCGCCACCCGGGCGGCGTCGGCCCGGACCCGGATCAACCGCTCGATCTTCTCCCGCGCCCCGGTCGCCTCGATGATCGTCCGCAGTTCGGCGGCACCCGCCGCGTCCAGCTCGGGATTGCCGAACAGGTCCCGCAGCCGGGCGGCCTGGGCCCGGTCGGCGGCGTCGCGGGCCATCGCCATCATCACCGTCGGCTTGCCCTCCCGCAGGTCGTCCAGGATCGACTTGCCGGTCACCGCCGGATCACCGAAGACCCCCAGCACGTCGTCGCGGAGCTGGAACGCGTCACCCAGCGGGTCACCGAAGTCGACGAGCGCGGCGATCAGCTCCGCCGGGGCCCCGGCCAGCGCCGCACCGATCTGCAACGGCCGGGTCACCGTGTACCGGGCCGCCTTCATCCGGATCACGGTGAGCGCGCTGGCCACCGACCCGTCCCCGACCCCGGAGACCAGGTCCAGGTACTCCCCCGCGATCACCTCGGTACGCATCCGGGCGAAGACCCGGTACCCCTGCCAGATCTGCGCGGAGGTCATCCCGCACTCGTGGAACATCTGGTCCGACCAGGCCGCGCAGAGGTCCCCGCAGAGCAGCGCGGTGTTGCGACCGTACGTCTCCGGGTCGCCCCGCCACGCCGAACGGGTGTGCAGCTCGGCGAAGACCCGGTGCACCGACGGCGCGCCCCGACGGTGGTCGCTGCCGTCGAGGATGTCGTCGTGGATCAGCGCGAACGCGTGGAACAGCTCCAACGCCGCCGCCGCCACCACGATCGGGCGGTCGTCCACGCCGCCGGCCCCCCGCCAACCCCAGTAGCAGAACAACGGCCGCAGCCGCTTCCCGCCGGCCAGCACGAACCGGTGCAGGGCGGAGAAGATGCCGCGCGGGGCACCGTCCGGCCAGTCCGGGCCCTGCCGGTCGAGGAACGCCACCAGCTCGGCGTCGAAACGGGTGCGCAGCTCACTGGCGTCGGTCGGGGCGGCGGTGAGCGTCACCGCCGCTCCCCCGCGCCCGGCGGGCCGGTCGGGGCCGCCGACGCCCCGTCGGCACCGGCACCCGCTCCCAACCCGGCCAGCTCCAGCAGCAGGGCCTTGACCTCCGTCGCGGCGAAGGTGTCCCGGGCCAGCGACGGGTCGGAGCAGAGCAGCACCGGACCGTCCGCCGGGTCGGCCGGCAACCGGCCGTGCGAACCGCGCACCGCCCGCGCCCCCGCGTCCAGACCCACCACGCTCATCAGGTAGCGCATGCCGAGCTTCTTACGGGCCAGCGCCACCCCCGCCCGCCGCTTCGCCGCACCCGGCGCGGCCGGGTCGAAGAACAGCTCCGCCGGGTCGTACCCGGGCTTGCGGTGGATCTCCACGTTCCGGGCGAAGTCCGGGGCGCGGGCGTCGTCGAGCCAGTAGTAGTAGGTGAACCAGGAGTCCGGCTCGGCCACCAGCACCAGTTCGCCGGCCCGCTCGTGGTCCAGCCCGGCCGCCGCCTTGCCCTCGGCGTCCAGCACCTCGGCCACCCCGGGCAACCCGGCGCAGAGCTTCGCCACCGCCGCCACGTCCGCCGGGTCCTTCACGTAGACGTGGGCGATCTGGTGGTCGGCGACGGCGAACGCCCGCGACGTCCACGGGTCCAGGTACTCCATGCCGTCCTGGGTGTAGACCCGCAGCAGCCCCTCGGCGCGCAGCAGCCGGTTGACGTCCACCGGGCGGGAGACGTCGGTGATGCCGTACTCGGACAGCGCCACCACCGTCGCGTCGGCGGCCCGTGCGGCGTCCAGCAGCGGGGCGAGCACCGCGTCCAGCTCCGCCGCCGCGGCGGCGGCCCGGGGCGAGGACGGCCCGAAGCGTTGCAGGTCGTAGTCGAGGTGCGGGACGTAGACCAGGGTCAGGTCGGGGGCCTGGTCGGCGAGGATGCGCTCGGCCGCCCGGCAGATCCACCGGGACGACGGCAGCCCGGCGCCCGGCCCCCAGTAGGTGAACAGCGGGAAGGTGCCCAGCGCGTCGGTGAGCGTGTCGTGCAGCTCCGGCGGGTCGGTCCAGCAGTCCGGTTCCTTGCGCCCGTCGGCGTAGTAGATCGGGCGGGGCGTGACGGTCCAGTTGACGTCCGCGCCCATCGCGTACCACCAGCAGACGTTGGCCACCGTGTAGCCGGGCTCGACCCGGCGGGCCGCCTGCCACACCTTCTCCCCACCGACCAGCGCGTGGTGCTGCCGCCACAGCAGCACCTCACCGAGGTCGCGGAAGTACCAGCCGTTGCCGACGATGCCGTGCCCGGACGGCTGCTCACCGGTCAGCAGGGTGGCCTGCGCCGAGCAGGTCACCGCCGGCAGCACGGTACCCAGCTCGGCGGAGAAACCCTGTTCGGCGACGGCGCGCAGCCGGGGCATGTGGGCCAGCAGCCGGGGGGTCAGCCCGACCACGTCCAGCACCACCAGCCGGCGGCTCATGCCGACACCCCGCTGCGTCCGGCGCGGCGGTGGCACCTCGTCGTACCGGGTCGGTGACGCTCGCTCATCGTCGTACTCCCAGGGTCGTCGGGACGGCTCGTTCGGCCGGGGTGAGGCCGAGGGTGACCAGTTCGTCGCGGGCGAAGGCCAGCTCGGCGGCGATGCCCACGGCCAGCTCCGCGTCGGTGCGTGGCCGCCGCGCCGCCGGCAGCACCCCCCACGTGTACGTCTCGACGTCCAGGTGGTCGCAGCCGGCGGTGGGGCCGGCGAGCAGCGCGGCCAACGCGGCGCGCAGCACCGGCACGGTGGAGGTCAGCGGCGGCTCGGGCGGGGCGTGCAGCGGCACGTGGTAGTGCACCCGCCACGCCCCGGGCAGCCGCGCGGCCAGCGCCGCGTCCAGGTCGTCGGCCGCGTACGCCGGATCGGCCGGATCGGCGGCGTGGGCGCAGCCGGCGGTGCGGGTCTGGTGCAGGAACCTCGGCTCCACCCAGCGGCCCAGCGCCTCGGCGTCGGCGACCGGGTCGGCCGACTCCAGCGCGGCGGACACCTGCACCTTGACCACCGGCAGCCCGGCGGCGCGCAGCCGGGCCAGCGCCGCGACGGGTTCCTCCCAGGCGCAGGCGAGGTGGGCCAGGTCGAGACAGATCCCGAGCCGGTCCGGGTCCAGGCCGCCCAGCAGGGCGGCGGCCTGCCCGCTGCTCTCCACCACGCAGCCCGGTTCCGGTTCGAAGGCCACCCGCACCACCCGGCCGGTGTCCCGTTCTACCTCGGCCAGGCCGGCGGTGAGCGCGTCGAGCCGGCGACGGGCGGTGTCGGCGTGGGCCGCGTCCCAGGGCTCCCGCCAGGCCAGCGGCAGGGTGGAGATGGAGCCCCGGGCCGCGTCGTCGGGGAGCAGGTCGGCCAGGATCCGGGCCAGGTCGAGGGTGTAGCGCAGCCGCTGCCCGGTGGTCCAGTCCGGGTGGTACACCGCGCCCTTGACCACCGGGGCCTGGAAGGCCGCGTACGGGAAGCCGTTGAGGGTGACCACCTCCAGCCCCCGGTGGGTCAGTTCGGCGCGCAGCCGGCGGCGGGCGGCCGGGTCGGCGGCCAGCTCGGCGGCGACCGGGGCGGCCAGCCACAGCCCCAGGCCGAGCAGGTCGGAGCCGAGCGCCTCCCGCACCGGCAGGGCGTACGTGTCGAGTTGGGCGAGGATGCCGGCGGCGTCCGCGGCGGGGTGCACGTTGGTGCAGTAGCCGAGGTGGACGGTGCTGCCGTCGGCGTGCCGCAGCCGCATCAGTCGCCGCCGCGCAGGATGGAGTTGCCCTCGAAGGTGCCGCTGGTCGGGGTGTCCAGGTCGGTCAGGTCGAGCCGGCCGGACTGCCCGTAGAACTCCACCGGGTTGCGCCAGAGCACCAGGTCGACGTCGTCGTCGGTGAACCCGGCGGCCAGCATCGCCTCGCCGGTGGCCCGGGTGAGCAGCGGGTCGGAGCGGCCCCAGTCGGCGGCCGAGTTGACCAGCATCCGCTCGGTGCCGTACGTGCGCAGCAGCTCCACCATCCGCGGCGGCGACATCTTGGTGTCGGGGTAGATGGAGAAGCCCAGCCAGCAGCCGCTGTCCCGGGCCAGCTTCACGGTCACCTCGTTGAGGTGGTCCAGCGCCACCCGGCCGGGTGCGATGCCGCTCTCGGCGATCACCGCGAGGCTGCGTTCGACGCCGCGCGCCTTGTCCCGGTGCGGGGTGTGCACCAGGGCCGGCAGGTCGTGGTCGACGGCCAGCGCGAGCTGGGTGGCGAACGCCTCGTCCTCGGCCGGCGTCATGTCGTCGTAGCCGATCTCGCCGACCGCGACCACGGCGTCCTTCTCCAGGTAGCGGGGCAGCAGGTCGAGCACCGGGCGGCAGCGGGGGTCGTTGGCCTCCTTCGGGTTCAGCGCCACGGTGGCGTGGTGCCGGACGCCGAACTGGCCGGCCCGGAACGGTTCCCAGCCGATCAGCGAGTCGAAGTAGTCGGCGAAGGAGGCGGCGCTGGTGCGCGGCTGCCCCAGCCAGAAGGCCGGCTCGACCACGGCGCGGACCCCGGCGGCGGCCATCCGCTCGTAGTCGTCGGTGGTCCGCGACGTCAGGTGGATGGGGGGGTCGAAGATGCGCATTCACGCCTCCCTGATGGTGAGCCGGTCGAGCAGTGCGGTGGCGTCGGCGGGGAGCTGCCGACCGGCGGCGTGCCGTTCCGCGGCGAGCGCGGCGAGCATGGTGGCCAGTTCCCCGTCGGCCCGGTCGTCCAGGTCGGCGACGACGGCCAGCGGCACCCCGATGAAGACGCACTTGAGCACCGCCTGCCGCCAGGCGTCGGCGGTCAGGTGCCGGGCGTACGGGCCGAGGGCCGCGGCGACCAGCCGGGTGTCGTTGGTGCGGATCGCGTCGTGCAGCAGCGGCACCCCGGCGTCGCCGATCGGCAGCAGCGGCAGGGCCTTGAGCACGGCCCGCTTCTCGGCGGCGTCGCCGTACCGGTAGACCTGCTCGACCTGCCCGGCGGCCCGGCCGGCGGGCAGGGCGGCCAGCAGCAGCGCGCGGGCCGCCTCGTCGGCGCTCCAGCCGGGTGCGTCGGGCAGCTCGTGCCGGCCGCACCGGCGGGCGGCCGCCGGGAAGTACCGCGCGACCGTGTCGGGCTCGGCCGCGACGTGCCGCAGCGCGGTGTCCAGCCAGTCGGGATCGGGTGCGCCCCCGAGCGCGGCCCGCAGTCGATCCGGTGTCATCCGTCTTCCCTCCCCAGGTGAGTACGGTCGGCGGTGGTCAGGCCGCCCCGGTGGTGCCGGCGGGCACGGGTGGTGCGCCCACCGCGAGACCGGCCTGCCGGGCGGCGGTACGCAGGAAGTCCAGCGACCGGGCGGCCACGGTGGGCGCGGCGTGCGAGTGCCGGGGCAGCTCCACGGCGACGAGTCCCCGGTAGCCGCCGTCGGCCAGGGCACGCAGCACGGGCGGGAAGTCGATCTCGCCGGTGCCGAACTCCAGGTGTTCGTGCACGCCCCGGCGCATGTCGTCGATCTGCACGTTGACCAGGTGGCCGGCCACCTGGCGGACGCAGTCCGGCACGGTCGCCGACTCCAGGCAGCGGCAGTGTCCGATGTCGAGGGTGATGCCGAAGCACGCCGGCTCGCCGAGGGCCCGGTGCAGCCACCGCCAGCCGGCGATGTCCTCGACCAGCATCCCCGGCTCCGGCTCGAAGCCCAGGGTCACCCCGGCCCGGTCGGCGGCGGCCACCACCGTGGCGCAGCCGGCGACCAGCCGGTCCCGGGCCACCTCCACCGGGACGTGGCCGGGCCGGACCCCGGCCCAGAACGAGACCGCCTCCGCACCGAGGTCCGCGCCGACCCGCACCGCCCGTTCCAGGAAGTCGATCCGGCCGGCCGCCTCGTCGTGCAGCAGCGTCGGGGCGTGCTTGCGCCACGGGTCGAGCAGGTAGCGGGCGCCGGTCTCGACCACCACGCCGAGGCCCAGCGCGGCCAGCCGGTGCGCGACCGCGTCGACCCGACGGGCCAGCCCCGGCGCGTACGGGTCGAGGTGGTCGTGGTCGAGGGTGAGCGCGACCCCCTCGTAGCCGAGGTCGGCCAGCACCGTCAGGGCGTCGTCGAGCCGGTGGTTGGCGAACCCGTTGGTGCCGTAACCGAACCGCAGCCGCTCGACGGCTGGCGGGTCGGCGGGGGTGGTGGGCGGTGGGGTGGTCATGTCGGGGAGAGCTTCCGGGCCAACCGGCCGCCCAGCGGCGCGGCGAGCGCGACCAGCGCGCCGACCAGCCCGGCACCGGCCCGCGCGGTGAGCGCGCCCTGCAACGAGGGCAGGCCGGTGATGCCGGCCCCGACGGCGGCCCGGACCCGGCCGGCGGTGGGGTCGGCGGCGACCCGGGCCTGCGCGCCGCCGTACCGGGCGACGTACCAGCCGGCCAGGCCGACCGGCAACGCGGCGGCGACCGCCCCGGCCCGGAGGCCCGGGGCTGGCGTCGCGGTGGCACGGCGGGGCAGGGTGGTGGCGGCCAGCGCGACCAGGGCGGTGCCGGCGAGGGTACGCCGGGGCAGCGCCGCGTCGGCGCCGGTGACCTCGCGTCGGGACAGGGCGGTGACCGTCCAGGTGTGCGCGGCGACGGTGAGCGCCGCCGGCAGCGCCCGGACCGGCCGGCCGGGGGACGCACCGAGCAGCACGTCCAGCCCCCGGCAGGCGGCCATCACGGCGGGACCGGCGGCGGTGTTCTTCGCCGCGAGGTCGTACCCCCAGATGGTGGCGGCGAGGGGGAGCGCGACGGCGGCGGCGCGGCGACCGCCCACGGCGGCGGCCAGGCCCAGGCCGGCGGCGGTGAGCCCGGCGGCGACCCCGGCGGCGGCGGCCGGGGTGATCCGGCCGCTCGGGATGGGCCGTTCCGGGCGTTCCTCGGCGTCCAGCACCCGGTCGGCCCAGTCGTTGGCGGCCATTCCGGCCCAGTAGAGCAGCACCGACGCGCCGGCCAGCCCGGCGGTACGCGGGCCGAGCACGCCGGCCGCCGCCGCCCCGGCCACCAGGTCCCCCGGTACGGACAGCGCGGCCGGTGCCCGGACCAGCTCGGCCAGGTCGGCCAGGCTGGTCACCCGGCACCGCCGGCGTGCAGCTCCCGGGCGAAGTCGACGAGCCGCTGCCACTGGGTGCTCAGCGAGTGGGTGGGCGAGTCGATCGGGTCCTTGAAGAAGAACGCCAGCTCGGGCAGGGGTCCGACCCGGCCGGCGGCGTGCGCGGCGGCGGTGAGCCGGGCCAGGTCGAGCACCAGCGGGGCGGCCAGCGCGGAGTCGCAGCCGTGCCAGGTGAACTCCATCCGCATCCCGGTGCCGAGGAACCCGGCGAAGGTGATCAGATCCCAGGCGGTCTTGAAGTCGCCGAGGTCCTCGACGTAGTCGATCCGGGTGCCGCCCTGCGGCACGTAGCCGAGGGTCTCGCCGAGGACCCGCTGCTTGCTGTCCACCTTGGCGGCGTTGGCGCCCGGCTCGGCCAGGGTCGCCCCGTCGCCACCGCCGAGCAGGTTGACCCCGGACCAGGAGCGCACCGCGAGGTTCCGCATCGCGAACATCGGGGCGAGCACCGACTTGACCAGGGTCTCCCCGGTCTTGCCGTCGTGCCCGGCGTACGGCAGACCGCGCTGGGCGGCCAGCGCCGCGAGCGCCGGCAGGCGCAGCCCGGTGGAGGGGGTGAAGTCGACGTACGGGCAGCCCGCCTCGACGGCCGCGTACGCGTAGAGCGAGCTGGGCGGCAGCACCTCGTCGGTGCCGGCGAGGGCGGCCCGCAGGGCGTCCGGGTCGGCGTGGCCGGGGTGCGTGGCGGGGGCGGGTTCGGTGGCGGAGACGTTGACCACCACCACCCGGTCCAGCCGGTGCCGGTCGCGGAACGCGGTCAGCTCGGCGGCGACGGCGGCAGCCCGGTCGGCCTGGCTGCCGGCGGTGGGCGCGGGCCGCAGGTCCTCCTCGACGGCGGCCAGGTCGGCGGTGAGCGCGGTGGCCAGCCGGCCGGGCAGCACCCCGGCGGCGGCGAGCGCCTCGGCCCGCTTGGTCAGCGGGGTGGTGGCCACGTCGTGACCGCCGAAGACCAGGTCGGCGAAGGTGGGCAGGGCGGGCCCGCGCAGGTCGGGCAGTTCGGTGACGCAGCCGGTGGGGCCGGTGAGACCGGCCCGCAGGGCGAGGCCCCCGACGATGGCGGTGGTCGCGACGGAACCGCGCGCTCCCACCAGCCAGACACCCGTTCTCATGGTGCTCCTTCCGTCGGGTGGAAACATCGCGTCGGTCGAGTCGTACGGGTGGGGCGCGGGGTGGCCCCGCCCGCCCGTCGTGCGGGATGGCACCGGGCGCGGCGACGATGTCGGCGGCATCGTCACCGCATCCGGTTCCCGTACGGCGTGCGGACGGGGCTGGCAGGCAGGGCCGGTTCGGCGTCTCGGCCCTGCCTCCCCGCATCCGGCCGACGGCGGCGGCGCGCCTCCGGCCGGACGACTGTGGTTGGTGATCCGGTTTATCGAATCACGTTCATCAATGTTCTAACAGGCGGCCCTCCGGTGCGACCGGGGAATCCCGGTCCGGCCGCACCGGACGGCCGACGTGCGCGTGCCCCGGGCCGACGGCCCGGCGCACGCCCTCCGACACCGACCCCGGCCCGGCCGCGGGGCGCAACCGCGGCCGGTCCCTCGCCGGTCGGCGGCGGAGGTGGCTGGTCAGACGGCGAGCGCGGCCAGGGCCGGCTCGACGTCGGTCCACGGGGAACCGAGTTCCGCCGAGCGGGTCACCGCATCCAGCACGAGCTGGACCTGCAACGCGTCGGCGAACGACGGGGTCGGGTCGACGCCGGTGGCGACCGCCTCGACGAAGTCGCGCATCTCGTGCGTGAAGGAGTGCTCGTAGCCGATGATGTGACCCGGCGGCCACCAGGCCGCCATGTACGGGTGCTCGGCCTCGGTGACCAGGATGCGGGCGAACCCCTGCTCGGCCGTCGGCCGGGTGGCGTCGTAGAACTCCAGTTCGTTGAGGCGTTCCAGGTCGAACACCACCGAACCAAGCGAACCGTTGATCTCCACCCGGAGGGCGTTCTTGCGACCGGTGGCGAACCGGGTCGCCTCGTACGTGGCCAGTGCCCCGTCGTCCAGCCGGGCCACGAAGATCGCGGCGTCGTCGACGGTGACCGTGCCGGTCGCCGTGGCGGTGCCGTCGACCTCGGCGGCCAGGCCGCTCGACGCGCCCGGCAGCGGACGCTCCTTGACGAACGTCTCGGTCACCGCGCTGACCCCGGTGATCCGCTGCCCGGTCACGAACTGGGTCAGGTCGATGATGTGCGCCCCGATGTCACCGAGGGCACCGGAGCCCGCCTTGTCCTTCTCCAGCCTCCAGACCAGGGGGAACTGCGGATCGACGATCCAGTCCTGCAGGTACGTCGCCCGGACGTGCCGGATCGTCCCCAGCCGCCCTTCGGCGACGAGCTGTCGCATCAGGGCGACGGCGGGCACCCGGCGGTAGTTGAACCCGCACATGGACCGGACCCCGGAGGCTGCCGCGGTGGTCGCGGCGGCGGTCATCGCCCGCGCCTCGTCCACCGTGTTGGCCAGCGGTTTCTCGCAGATCACGTGCTTGCCGGCGGCGAGCGCGGCGAGGGCGATCTCGGCGTGGCTGTCACCTGGTGTGCAGATGTCGACCACGTCGATGTCGTCCGAGGTGACCAGGGCACGCCAGTCGGTGGTGTGCGCGTCCCAGCCCAGCCGGTCGGCTGCCTCGGCGACCTTCGCGGCGTCCCGGCCGCAGATCTTCGCCATCCGAACCCGGGCGGGCAGGTCGTACACCCGGTTCACGGTGCGCCACGCCTGTGAGTGCGCGGCGCCCATGAACGAATACCCGATCATCCCGATCCGGAGTTCGCTGTCGTGAGTGGACAAGGTGGGTCTCCCCCCGTGTATCAGAACCCGAGCTTGAGGTAGTTGCTCGCGTTCTCCTTGGTGATCGTCTCCGAGGCGAGCACGATCTCCTTGGGCACCTGGAGTTCCACCAGGTCGGACATGCCCTTGCCCTGGGCGATGAGGCGGGCCAGGGAGATGGCCGAGGAGGCCATCGACGGGCTGTAGGTCACGGTCGCCTTGAGCACCGTGTTGTCGGCCTGGATGTCCTCCATGGCCTTCTTCGAGCCGGCGCCGCCGACCATGAAGAACTCCTTGCGGTTGGCCTGGTTGACCGCGGCCAGCACACCGATGCCCTGGTCGTCGTCGTGGTTCCAGACCGCGTCGATCTTCGGCAGGGCCTGGAACAGCCCGGTGGCCGCCTGCTGGCCGGAGTCGGCGGTGAACTCCGCCGGCCGCCGGTTGGCCACCTTGAACCCGGCCGTGGCCAGGGTGTCGGCGAAGCCCTTGGACCGCTGCTGGGTCAGCTCCAGCGAGTCGATGCCGGGGATCTCACCGATGATCGGGTTGCTGACGCCCTTGGCCTTGAGCTGCTCCACGATGAAGTTCGCGGCGGCCACGCCCATGCCGTAGTTGTCGCCCATGATCTGCAGCCGGTAGGCCAGCGCGTCGGGGAACGCCCGGTCCAGGTTGACCACCGGGATGCCGGCCTTCATCGACTCCAGGCCGAACGCGTTGAGCTCCTTGCCGTCGTGCGGCAGCACCACGATGACGTCCGGCTTCTGGGCGACCAGGGTGGACAGCGCCGCCCGCTGGGCCGCCGCGTCCGCGCCGGCCTCGACGGTCTTGAAGTCCACGTCCGAGTACGCGCCGGCCTGCGCCTTGGCGTTGTTGGTGATGGCGGCGATCCAGCCGTGGTCGGCGGCGGGGGCGGAGAAGCCGATGGTGACCTTCTTGCCGGGGGCGCTGTTGCCGCCCTCGGCGTTGTCGGCCGCCTTGGTCTGCGCCGCGGTCGGTGTGGACTCGTTGCTGGTGCAACCGGCGAGGAGCACACCGGCGCCGACCGCCGCGCCGCCGAAGAGCAACCGGCGACGGGACAGGTCACGGGGCTGGGTCATGACGACCTCCAGGAAATGACGGATGGTGGGGGTGAAAAAGGTTGTGCTGATCCCGGCCACCGTCGGTGGCCGCCGGAATGCGGTGATGCGGAGGGTCGGGACGCGCCCGGTGGGGCGACGCGTCCGGGTCAGGCGGGGGTGGTCAGCTTGTTGCGGCTGAGGAACTGGGTGACGCTGCGGAACTGCACCTGCTGGATCAGGACGGCGCCGACGATGATGCCGCCCTTGACCATGTTCTGGGCCTCGGTGGACAGGCCGTTGATGGCGAAGAGGTTCGTGATGGTGGAGAAGATCAGCACGCCGAGCAGGGAGCCGATGATGGTGCCCCGGCCACCGCTGAGCAGCGTGCCGCCGATGATGGCTGCGGCGATCGCGTCCAGCTCGTACAGGTTGGCCATGGCCGCCTGGGCGGAGTTGGCCTGCGCGGTCAGCATGATCGCGGCGATGCCGCAGCACAGGCCGGACAGCGCGTAGAGCAGCAGGGTGTGCCGCCGGACGTTGATCCCGGCGAGCCGGGCCGCCTCCGGGTTGCCACCCACGGCGACCGTACGCCGGCCGAAGGTGGTGCGGTTGAGCAGCACCCACCCGGCGGCGACCACGGCGGCGAGGATGTAGACCAGCAGCGGGATGCCCAGCAGGTCGGTGCTGGCGATGCCGTTGATGAAGGAGTTGTTCGACACCTGGGTCTGCTTGCCGGAGATCTGGGCGGCCAGACCCCGGGCGGCGACCATCATGGCCAGCGTGGCGATGAACGCCACCAGCCGGCCGTAGGAGATGAGGATCCCGTTGACCAGGCCGACCGCCGCACCGACCACGATCGCCGTGAAGATCATGCCGCCCGCGCCGTAGCTCTGGGTGGCGACCGTGGTCGACCACACCCCGGCGAGGGCGACGATCGCGCCGACCGACAGGTCGATGCCACCGCCGATGATCACGAAGGTCATCCCGACGGTGACCACCCCGACCACCGAGGCGAGCTTGAGGATGGTCAGCGTGTTGCCCCACACCCAGTCCGGGTTGGAGTAGAGATCCCAGCGGGTCGCGGCGCCGATCACGACCAGCACCACCAGCACGCCGATCAGGCCGAGGTTACGCTTCGCGCCCTCACCCCCGTCGCCCTGCCAGAAGGACAACCCGCCCGTCCGGGGCTTCTCCTTGAGCGACGCCGTCACCGCCGGGTCTACCGGCGGGGACTGCGCCGGCAGGTCCGCCGGCCGGTCCGGTGTCGCGGTCCCGGTCGACTCACTCATGCCGTCACCTCGTTATGTCCACTGCGCTCGCTCATGCCGGCGCGCCTTCCATCAGAGACCCCGCCATGACGAGGTCGAGCACGGTGTTCTCGTCCAGTTCGCCGGCGGGCGCCTCGCGCACCATCCGGCCCTCCCGCATCACCAGCACCCGATCGGCCAGGCCGAGCACCTCGGGGACCTCGCTGGAGACCAGCAGCACGCCGACCCCCTGGGCGGCCAGGCCGCGGATCACCCGGTACAGCTCGGCACGGGCCCCCACGTCCACCCCCCGGGTCGGCTCGTCGAGCAGCAGCAACCGGGTGTCGCCGAGCAGCCAGCGCCCGACCACCACCTTCTGCTGGTTGCCGCCGGAGAGGGTGCGTACCGCCCGGCGCACGTCGTTGGGCCGGAGCTGGAGGTCGTCGGCGATCCGCTCCGCCTCGGCCCGCTCCCGCCCGGCATTGGTGAAGCCGAGGCGGGCGTACCGGGTGAAGGTCGCCAGGGTGACGTTGCGGTGGATCGGCTCGCCGAGCAGCAACGCCTGACTCTTACGTTCCTCGGGGGCCATGCCCATGCCGGCCCGGACGGCCGCGCCGACACTGCCCGGCCGCAGGGTCCGACCGCCCATCCGGATGGTGCCGGACTCGGCGCGTCGGGCACCGTAGATCGTCTCCAGCAGTTCCGAGCGGCCGGAGCCGACCAGCCCGGCGATGCCGACGATCTCGCCGGGACGGACGCTGAGCGAGACGTCGGCGAACTCGCCGGTCCGGCTCAGCCGCTCGACCCGCAGCAGCTCGTCGCCGGTGGCCGGCGCGGTCGGGCGGTCCGGGAAGACGTACTCGATGGTCCGGCCGGTCATCCGGGCGACCAGGTCGCGGGTCGGGGTGTCGCGGGCCGGCAGGTTCGCCGCCGTGGTCCGACCGTCCTTGAGTACGGTGACCCGGTCGCCGATCTCGCGGATCTCCTCCATCCGGTGCGAGATGTAGATGACCGCGATGCCCTGGGCGGTGAGTTCCCGGATGATCCGGAAGAGGTTGTCCACCTCGTCGTGCGCCAGCACCGCGCTCGGCTCGTCCATGATGATCAGTCGGGCCTCGTGGGACAGCGCGCGGGCCATGCTGACCACCTGCTTGCCGGCCGCCGGCAGCGCCCGCACCATCCGGCCGGGCGGAATCTCGCCGTGGCCGAGCCGGCTCAGGATCTCCCGGGTACGCCGGGCCATCAGCCCGCGCCTGACGAACCCGGCGACCTTCGGCTCGTGGCCGAGGAAGGCGTTCTCGGCGACCGACAGGTCCTCGACCAGGTCGAGTTCCTGGTAGATGGTGGCGATGCCGGCGCGCATGGCGGCCTGCGGGTTGGCGAAGTGCGCCGGTTCGCCGCGCCACTGCACCTGCCCGGAGTCGGGGCGGTGCACCCCGGCGAGCACCTTGATCAGGGTGGACTTGCCGGCGCCGTTCTGCCCGAGCAGGCAGTGCACCTCGCCGGCCCGCACCTCCAGCTGCACGCCGTCGAGGGCGCGTACGCCGGGGAAGGTCTTGACCACGTCGGTCAGCCGGAGCACCACCTCACCGGCGACGGTGTCGGCGGGCGCCTCGACCAGCGGGGCCTTGTCCCCGGCGGCGGAATGCGACTCGGTGCTCATCGCGGGTCCTCCATTCGCGACTGCGGGGCTCGCAAAACCGGCTCACTCCTCGCGCTCACCCGCGTCTCCTTCGTTCGCGACTGCGGGGCTCGCAAAACCGGCTCACTCCTCGCGCTCACGATGCCTCCCCGAAGGCGACGTCGCTGGCGAGGACGGCCGCGCCGGCCACTCCGGCGCGCGGTCCCAGCTCGGACAGGACGACCGGCAGGTTGCCGGTGGCCAGCGGCAGCGAACGGCGGTAGACCACGCTGCGGATCTCGGCGAGCAGGATGTGCCCGAGGTGGGCCAGCCCGCCACCGATGACGATCATCGACGGGTTGGTGAAGCTGACCAGGCCGGCGAGCACCTGCCCGACCCGGCGGCCCCCGTCGCGGATGAGCTGGATGCAGGTGACGTCGCCCTCGACCGCGGCCTCGGCGACGTCGCGGGCGGAGACCGCACCCCGGGCGGCCAGCCGCTCGGCCAGCGCCGGCGAGGTGCCGGTACGCGCCGCGATGGAGGCTTCCCGGGCCAGCGCCGCCCCGCTGAACACGGCCTCCAGGCAACCGGCGTTTCCGCAGGTGCAGGCCGGTCCACCGGCCTCGGCCTGGATGTGCCCGATGTCGCCGGCGCAGCCGTCGGTGCCCCGGTAGACCTCGCCGCTGAGGTAGATCCCGCACCCTATCCCGGTGCCGATCTTGACGAAGAGGAAGTCGTCGACCGAGTGGGCCACCCCGCCGTGCCGCTCGCCGATCGCCATGATGTTCACGTCGTTGTCGACCACCGCCGGGCATCCGTGCTCGCGGCTGATCAGCTCGCGTACCGGGTAGCGGTCGCAGCCCGGCATGATCGGCGGCGAGACCGGCACCCCGTCGCGGAAGCTGACCGGGCCGGGCAGGCCGATGCCGACGCCGTTGAGCCGCTCGTACGCCCCGTCCACCCGGGCCTTGTGCAGCAGGTCGTTGACCCGGTGCAGGATGGCCTTCGGGCCGGAGCGGATGTCGGCCGGCTCGGCGTACGCGGCGACCGGTTCGAGCCGCCCGTTGACCACCTCGACGTCGATCGAACTGGCGCCCATGTCGATGCCGGCGAACCGCAGGTGGGGGTTCAGCTCGACCAGGGTCGACCGGCGGCCGCCCCGGGAGGCGGCCAGTCCGGCCTCGGCCACCAGGCCCAGGCCGACCAGCCGTTCCAACTCGGCGAGGAGCCGGGGCCGGGGCATCTGCAACCGGTCACCCAGCTCGGCCCGGGACGCTGGCCCCTCGTCACGGAGCAGCCGTAACAGCTGCACGTGCAGGGGATCTGCCGTCCGCACGGGACTCACCTCCGCCTCAGGGTTCACATTGACGTCACGCCGTTGTGTTGTGGTCGACACAGTAGGAGACTTCCGTGGCACGTGTCCATAGCTTCGGTCGTTCCTCCGACAACTTTTGTCCGAACGAACAAAAGCTACTAGTGGATCAAGAAAAGGTTGACAGACCGAGAAATCTCCGCAACGACCTGCTACCGAGGCCGGGTGGGTGCCGCCCGGCGGGCCCGGAACGGGCGGAGGAAGCATTACCCGATCGCCCCCGGACATGACAAGACCCCGCCACGGTCGACGCGGCGGGGCGGGGTCGGTGGGTCCGGCGGGCCTCCCGGAGGCCCCCGGAGGCGGGGTCAGCGGCCGGGGGCGGCGTTGCGCTTCTTGCGCAGCTTGCGGTCGTCGCGCAGCTCGACGTACGGCTCCTCGTCCGGGTCGTGGCCGGCGGAGATGGCCCGGCCCCGCTCCAGCTCGGCGTCGAACTCGGCACCGAGCAGGATCGCGATGTTGCTCAGCCAGAGCCAGACCAGGAAGATGATCACGCCGGCCAGCGCCCCGTAGGTCTTGTTGTAGGACCCGAAGTTGCTGACGTACAGGGCGAAGAGGCCCGAGACCAGCAGCCACAGCAGCACCGCCAGCACGCCACCCGGGCTGACCCAGCGGAACCCGCCGTGCCGGGCGTTCGGCGACGCCCAGTAGAGGATCGCGAACATCAGGCTGACCAGCACCAGCAGCACCGGCCACTTGGCGATGTTCCACACCGTCAGCGCCGTGGAACCGAGCCCGATCGCGTTGCCGGCCTGCTCGGCGAGACCGCCGGTGAAGACCACGATCACCGCGGCGGCGAGCAGCAGCACCCCCACCAGGGCGGTCACCCCGAGCCGGATGGGCAGGGTCTTCCACACCGGCCGCCCCTCCGGCACGTCGTAGATGCTGTTCGAGGCCCGCATGAACGCGCCCACGTAGCCGGAGGCCGACCAGAACGCGGCGACCAGACCGATGATCGCGGCGACGCTGGCCAACCCACCCGACTGGCCGGCCTGGTCGATCGCGGTCTCGATGATGGTGCGGATGTTCTCCTCCGGCACCACCTGCCCGACCGTGTCCCGGACCCCGCTGGTGGCCCGCTCGCCGAGCAGGCCGAGGATCGAGATCAGCACCAGCATCCCGGGGAAGATCGACAGCACCCCGTAGTAGGTCAGCGCGGCGGCCCAGTCGGTCAGGCTGTCCTCCTGGAACTCCCGCCCGGTGCGCTTGAGCGCCGCCTTCCAGTCCGCCCGGTGCAGGTCGGCGGGGCTGTCCGGGCCGTCGTCGGGGCCGACCGGCCGGGTGCCCACGTCGGCCTCCCGCCGGCCGCCGCGCCGCCGGTCACCGGACACCGGCCCGCCGGACCCGGGCTCACCGGACCGCCGGTCACGGTCGTGCCGGGCTGCGGTCACGGTGGCCGCGTCGTCGCGGTCGGCGTGGGTCTCGTCGGAGGCCATCGCCCCTCCTCGGGGATCTGCGGGTGTCGCCCTCCGACTTGCCCCGCCGTAGCCGCCGCCTAACCCCCGAGCAGCGGCAGAGGTGACGAGGGGCACTCCCCCACCGGCGGGTGTGCCGGCATCGACCCGATCTCCGGGCCGCCGTTTCCCGCAGTCCCGCTAAGCCTTCCTTGCCGTTCCGGCGACGAATGCCCGCCAGGCGTACGGGTCGAAGGCCAGCACCGGCCCACCCGGGTCCTTGGAATCCCGCACCATCACCACGCCGGAAAGCTCGTCCGCCACCTCGACGCAGTTTCCTCCATCGGGGCCGCTACGGGTGCTCTTGCGCCACCGGACGTCACTCAGATCCATGTCTCCGCCACTTCCGCCATCAGTTCGAGGGATTGCTTTTGCGATAGTGCCTCGCCACGGATCGATTCCCACACCTCGACCATCTGCCGAACGTACTCGGCCCGATCGATAACCTGCCCGTGGCGCTGTCCGGCAAGGTAGACAAGGTCCTCAGCATGCGGTGAAGAGGCGAGCACGAACGGTCCACCGAGCCCGACGTATGCCCCGGCCGCCAGTGGCACCACCTGGATTCGGACTCGCGGCAACGTCGAGCCGACCTTCACCAGGTACAGCAATTGCTCACGCATCAACTCCGACCCACCGATGCGGCGACGAAGCGCGTGCTCATCGATGACGGCGGTGAGCAGTGGTGGCCGGTCCCGGGTGAGTATCGTTTGGCGATCGAGGCGCGTCGTCACCTGCTGTTCGATCTCGTCAGGGGCGAACAATCCGCCGCCGGACAGCAGCGCATGGGCATAAGCCTCGGTCTGCAACAGGCCCGGCACGCAGAGCGGTTCAAACGTCCGCAGCGCCGTCGCTTCCTGCTCGATGCCGGCCCAGTCCCGAAACCAGGGCACCACGGTTTCCCGGCTGATTCGGCGTTGGATGCGCTCGAACCGGCCGTCGGCGCCGAACACGGTGTCGCACCGGCGGGCGAAGTCGAGGCTCGGCCGACGTTCGCAGGTTTCCACCTTGGCGACGAGTGCGCCCGAATAGCTCAGCGCCTCGGCCAGCGTCGCCTGGGACATCCCGTGCGCGGCCCGCGCGAGCCGTATCTCCTCCGCGAAGTGGTCCAGCATCGACGAGCGCTCCACCAGACAGCCTCCGTACATGTTCGTACCGCCCGGAAGCGGCCGGCCCACGCCCCGGTCGTCGGCAGGGCGGACCTCCCACCGTAGCCGGAACATCAACAGAATGTCACCCAGCGGGACCGCTCCCGGGATCGGACGGTGGGCGGAACCAGGCCGGGAGCGTCCGTCGGTGTCGTCGGCGGGCGCTCCCCTCCACCATCGACGGAGGCTCGACCATGCGACAGGTTCTCGGATCGCGCTGCGGACTGTCAGGGCGTCCCGGCCCTCGTGCCGGTCGACCGGATCGGCCCGAGCCGGGCCACGACGGGCCGGGGCGCGGTCGCCCGACCTGGGGTGATCCTGGCCGGGGCAGCTCGGGCGGCGGCCACTGCACCCGGGTCGGGCCGGGTGGGAACGTGCGGGCGGGTCGGCGCTGATGCCCCGGTACCGCCCCCATGTGGCCGCCCGCCCCTCCTGGCGGTGCCGGGTGTGCGGGGCGGCCTGGCCGTGCTCGCCGGCGCGGCTGGCGCTGCTCGGCGAGTACCGCGAGGACCGCACCGCCCTGCTCGTCTACCTGGGCCTCCTGCTGGGCGAAGCCATGGACGACCTCGCCGCCCTGCACCACGGCGTCGCACCACCCGGCCTCACCGACCGCATCGTCACCTGGGCACGGCCCCGGTAACCCGACCACCCCGGCACACCTCGCCGGCCGCCAGGTGACGCACGATTCGCGGGGATCTTGGAAGATTTCGGCCCCCGGGAGGGCCGGAATCTTCCAAGATCCCGTAGCGCCAGGTCATGATCGACTCAGTGGGGCCGATACAGCGGCATCAGGTCGCGGCGATACCGCTCCATCGCCGACGTTGCGGTCGATCCCCCCGCCCGGCGGAGGCTCAGAGGTCGGCGGGGGCGGTGGCGGCGCGGGCGGCGGCGACGAGCTGGTCGGTTTCGGCGCGTACCTCGTCGGCGTCGACCGGGGTGCCGGGGTCGTAGCGGACCGTCCAGGTCAGACCGTCCGCCCCGGCCACCCGCCGGGCCGCGATCCGCCCCGAGCCGCCGGGCACCGGGTGCTGCTGGGTGTACGCCACCGAGCGGGTCACCCGGGCCCGCACCTGGTGCGGCAGGTCCCCCGGATCGAGCAGCAGGTACGTCTCGGCGGGACCGTCGGCGACCACCAGGTAGCCGTCCCGCTCGGCGGCCGTCGCGGCCGGGGTGACCGTCAGTTCCCGCCCGGACCAGACGGCCTTGAGGATGTCGTGCCAGCCCAACCGCTCCCCGCGACCCGGCAGCCAGAGTCCGAGGTTCGTGGCCACCAGCACCCCGCCACCGGCAGCACCACCACCGGCACCCACCGACGCACCGCCAACGGCCGACGCCCCGTCGACGGCGGACATCGGGTCAGCGGGCGGCGCGTCGTTACTGCTGCCGTTACCCGTGGCGGCCCAGGCCAGGACGCGTTCACCGGCGGCCAGGGGCGGGCGGGCGGCGGACGGCACCTTGCGCTTGCGGCCGAACAGTCCCATCAGAGTCCTCCCGCGGCCTGCTCGCGCAGGGCCCGCGCATGCTGTTCCAGCGAGAGCAGTTCCCCGAACAGGGCGAAGTACTCGTCCTTCTGGTTGACCGGGTTGATCCGCTGGATCTTGGACTTGAGGTCCCTGATCCGGGCGGTCACCGAGCCCCACTGCAACTGGGCGAGGGTGCTGGAGACGTACCTCGGATCGGGTTCGCCGTCGATCCGCAGCGGCTCCACCGCCAGCTCACCGACGAGCGCCTGGGCGGCCAGGTCCTCGCAGGCGTCCCGCACGGCACCGATCCACACCGCGCCGCCGGCCGCCACCGCCACCCCGCCGGCCGCCGCGATCGCCGTACGGACCGCGACGTGCACCGGGTGCCGGTACTCGGCGGCCTCGACCGCGTCGAACATCGGCCCGGCGAGGACCGGCTCCTGGAGGGCGAGTTTCAACGCCTCCCGCTCGACCATCGACTCCGGACTGTCCACGGCGGGCGCGGCCGGACGGGTCCGACCCCGGGGCGGGGCGGTGGCCTCCCGATCACCGGGAGCGTGCGCGGCGGCCAGCACCGCCCGCTGCACCGGCTCGATCTCCATGCCGAGGTCACCGGCGAGCTTGCGGACGTACTCGGGACGCTTCTCCAGGTCCTTGATCTTGGCAACCAGGGGCGCGGCCCGGCGCATCGCCTCCACCCGGCCGTCCACCGTGTCCAGGTCGTAGCGGTTGATCACGTGCCGGAGGGCGAAGTCGACGAGCGGCTCGCGGCGGGCCACCAGGTCACGGATCGCCAGGTCGCCCTTTGCCAACCGCAGGTCGCACGGGTCCATGTTGTCCGGGCTGACCGCGATGAAGGTACGCCCGACGAAGCGCTGGTCGTCCTCGAAGGCACGCAGCGCGGCCTTCTGCCCGGCGGCGTCCCCGTCGAACGTGAAGATCACCTCACCGGCCACCGCGTCGGTGTCGAGCAGCAGCCGGCGCAGCACGCCGATGTGGTCCGCGCCGAAGGCGGTGCCGCAGGTCGCCACAGCGGTGGGGACACCGGCCAGGTGGCAGGCCATCACGTCGGTGTAACCCTCGACCACGACCACCCGGCCCTGCTTGGCGATCTCCCGTTTGGCCTGGTCGATGCCGTAGAGCACGTGCGACTTCTTGTAGATCGGCGTCTCGGGGGTGTTGAGGTATTTCGGGCCGTCGTCGTCGTCGAAGAGCTTCCGCGCCCCGAACCCGATCACATCACCGGCGATGTCCCGGATCGGCCACATCAGCCGGCGACGGAACCGGTCGATCAGGGTGCCCGAGCGCGACGGCCGGGACAGCCCGCCGGTGACCAGCTCGTCGTGGCTGAACCCCTGCTGGCGCAGGTGCTTGGTGAGCAGGTCCCAGGCGTCCGGGGCGAAACCGCAGCCGTACCGCTGCGCGGCGGCCCGGTCGAAACCGCGCCGGGCCAGGAACTCCCGGGCCGGGCGGGCGCCGGCCGTGGTGAGCTGCGCCTGATAGAACTCCACGGCGGCGGCGTGCGCGGCCACCAGCCGCTGCTTCTGCCCCTGCTGCGGACGGGCCCGGGGCGCGGCCTGGTCACCCTCGACGTAACGCAGCTGGATGCCGGCGCGGTCGGCGAGCCGCTCGACGGACTCGACGAAGGTGAGATGCTCGGCGTCCATCAGGAACTTGATCGCGTCGCCACCGACACCGCACCCGAAGCAGTAGAAGACGTTACGGGCCGGTGAGACGTTGAACGACGGGCTCTTCTCGTCGTGGAACGGGCACAGGCCCTTGAGGTTGCCGCCACCTGCCGACTTCAGGGTCACCGTGTCCGAGATCACCTCGGCGATGGAGGTGCGCTCGCGGACCAACGCGATGTCCTCGTCCCTGATCCGCCCAGCCATGCGGTGCCACCCCCTCGGCCCTCCATCCTGCCCTGCCGGACCGACGATCCGTCGGGCGGGGGATGGCGGGTGGCGAACGCCCGGCTCAGCGGGGAGGACGGTGCAGCCAGCGGGTGACCGGGGGCGGGTTCTCCTCGTCGTACGACCGGGCGGCCCGCACGGCGGCGGACAGGCCGGACCGGCGTCCCCGGTCCGGGTGCGGGTTGACCGCCGGGTCCAGGGCCATGTCACGCAGCAGCGCCACGGCGAGCCCGAGCATCACCACCACGAACGGCAGCGCCACCATGATGGTCGCCTGTTGCAGGGCGGCCAGGCCCCCGGCGAGCAGCAGCGCGGCGGCGACCGCCCCGATCAGCACCCCCCAGAGCACCACGAGTACGCGGTGCGGGCGCAGTGCGCCGCCCGAGGTGAGCGCCCCCAGCACCAGCGACGCCGAGTCGGCGCTGGTCACGAAGTAGAGCGCGATGAGCACCATGGCCAGCACGCTGGTGACGGTCCCCAGCGGGAGCGCGTCCAGCAGCCCGAACAGCGCCTGCTCACTGCCCGCCCCGACGTCCGCCACCAGATCGCGGGTGCCGCTGGCCTGGGTACGCAGGGCGCTGCCGCCCATGATCGCGAACCAGATCGCGCTGGCCCCGCTGGGCACCAGCAGTACCCCGACCAGGAACTGACGCACGGTCCGCCCACGCGAGATCCGCGCGATGAAGGTGCCGACGAACGGTGCCCAGGAGATCCACCAGGCCCAGTAGAAGATCGTCCAGGACCCGAGCCACGCCGGGTCGGAGAACGCGCCGGTACGGGTGGACATGAACACCAGGCGGCTGAGGTAGTCACCGACCGAGGCGGGCAGCACCTCCAGCGTGTAGATCGTCGGCCCCACCACGAACACGAAGATCATCAGCGCCACGGCCAGCAGGACGTTGGTGGTGGACAGCCACTTGACCCCCCGGTGCAGGCCGGAGAAGGCCGAGACGACGAAGGCCAGGGTGAGCGCGCCGATCACGGTCAGTTCCACCGACCGGGTGTCCGGTACGCCGGCCACCAGGTCCAGACCGGCGGCCACCTGGAGCGCGCCGAGACCGAGGCTGGTGGCCGAACCGAAGACCGTGGCGAAGACGGCGAGCAGGTCGATGGCCCGACCGGCCACCCCGTCGGCCCGCGCGCCGAGCAACGGGCGGAACGCGGCCGAGATCCGGTTGTCCCGCCCCCGACGGAAGGTCGAGTACGCCAGCGCCAACGCGGTGACGGCGTAGATCGCCCACGGGTGCAGCGTCCAGTGGAAGAGCGTGTACTGCATGGCCGCCGCCCCTGCGGCCGGGGTCTGTGCCGCGACGCCGGTGGCCGGTGGCGGGGCGGCGTAGTGCTGGATCGGCTCGGCCACCGCGAAGAAGACCAGACCGATGCCCATCCCCGCGCTGAACATCATGGCGACCCAGGCCAGCGTGTTGAACTCCGGCTGGTCGTCGTCGGCACCCAGCCGGATCCGGCCGTAGCGGGAGGCCGCGACGACCACCGCGAGCACCAGGAAGGCGTCCGCCGCGACGACGAAGAACCAGCCGAAGGTGCCGATCACCCAGGCCAGCCCGGACTCGCCGAAGTCGGCCAGCGAACCGCGCGCGGACACCCCCCAGAGCACCACCGCCAGCACCCCGCCGACGCCCAGGGTGAGCACCACCGGGTCGGGCCTGCCACCCACCCGCGCATCTACGTCCCGCGCCTGCTCAGCCATGGTCACATCGTCCCGCCCGGTGACCCCGGCAGCGGACGATTGCGCCCATTGCCACGGCCGTGGACGGTGGTGATCAGGTCAGGACTTCGGCCTCCTCGGCCTCCACCTGGCGGTTCCAGTCGGGCTTGGTGGAGCGCCAGCCCTCGTCGTCCATGCCCAGCCGCCAGTATCCGGAGATCGACAGCGCCTCCCGGGGCACCGACCGCTCGACCCGCAGCAGCCGGCGCAGCTCCTTGACGAAGGTGGCCTCGCCGTGCACGAAGGCGTGCACCCGGCCGGGCGGGAACTCCAGCTCCCGCACCGCCGCGACCAGGGCCTCGCCGACCGGTCGGCCGGCCCGGTGCAGCCAGGTCAACGCCACCGCGCCGGGGCTGGGCAACGACTGCTCGTCGGCCGGGTCGGCGATCTCGACCAGGACGACCGCCGGGGCGCCCTGGGGCAGCCGCTCCAACGCGGCGCCGATCGCCGGCAGGGCGCTCTCGTCACCCACCAGCAGGTGCCAGTCCGCCGTCGGGTCCGGCGCGTACGCCCCACCGGGGCCGACGAACAGCACCTCGTCGCCGGGACGCAGCCGCGCCGCCCAGGGCCCGGCCAACCCCTCGTCCCCGTGGTGCACCACGTCGATGGTCATCTCACCGGCCGCCGCATCCCAGGCCCGCACGGTGTACGCGCGCAGTCGGGGCCACTGCTCCCGGGGCAGCTCCCGCTTGACCGCCGTCAGGTCCAACGGCCTCGGCAGCTCCACCCCCTCGGGCGGAAAGACCAGCTTGACGTAGTGGTCGGTGAACTCCCCCACCGGCAGCCCGGTCAACTCCTCCCCACCGAGAACGAGTCGGACCAGGTGCGGGGTGGGCCGTTCGGTCCGCACCACCCGCGCCGCAGTAACCATCTTGGAGCGCTCCGCCATAGAACTAAGGCTACCCTAACTCCCCCACCCCTCTCCCCCCACCCCTCCGCCCCGCCCCGCCCCGGTGATCAAGAGGTTTGCGTC
>NZ_JBMDWU010000545.1:0-5232 GCF_048594385.1 Micromonospora sp.
CGCCGCTGTCCGGGAGGTGTTGGGTTCCGTGCCAAACGGGCGCGGACCCCCTCGTCGGTAGGCTCTGGACATTAACAGTTAAGAGTCTTAATAATAGGCGCGGACGTGGACGACTATGGATGTCGTCCCGGCGGTCCCACCCCCGGACCGTGTCCACCGGCCCGCTCACCGGGCCGGTCGCACCCCTGACGCCCTCGCCCCGGTCCACTGGAGGCCACCCGTGAGACTCCGCACCCCCCGCGCGGCCACCCTCGCCGTCGCCCTCGCCGCCGCCCTGGTCACCGGCACGCTCGTGGCCCCGCCGGCCGCGTCCGCCGCCACCGCCGCCTTCGTCCGCACCGCCAGCTGGGGCAGCGGGTACGAGGCCAAGTTCACCGTCACCAACGACACCTCGACCGCGATCAGCTCGTGGACCGTCGCGTTCGACCTGCCCTCGGGCAGCACCGTCGGCTCGTTCTGGGACGCCCGGCTGAGCAGCTCCGGCCAGCGGGTCACCGCCCTCAACCAGAGCTGGAACGGCAGCCTCGCCCCCGGCGCCAGCACCACCTTCGGCTTCGTCGTCGCCGGCACCGGCGACCCGACGAACTGCACGGTCAACGGCGGGGCCTGCACCGGCGGCGGCCCCGGCAACCCGACCGGCCCGGCCACCCCGGGCGGGCTGCGGGTCACCGGCACCACCGCCTCGTCGGCCACGCTGGCCTGGAACGCCGTCTCCGGCACGGTCACCGGCTACCGGATCTACGAGGGCGGCACGGTGAAGGCCACCGTCACCGGCACCTCGACCACCGTCTCCGGGCTGGCCGCCTGCTCCACCCACAGCTGGACCGTCACGGCGTACAACTCCGCAGGGGAGTCGGCGAAGTCGGCAGCGGTCTCGGCCACCACCACCGGTTGCACCGGCGGCAACGGCACGATGGCCGCCGCCCCCTACCTCTACCCCGGCTGGGGTGACCCGCCCGCGCCGGCGACGGTGATGGGGGCGACCGGGGTGAAGTGGTTCACCATCGCGTTCGTGCTCTCCGGCGGTGGCTGCACCCCGGCCTGGGACGGCTCCGGGCCACTCACCGGGGGCGCGCACGCCAACACCATCGCCGCGATCCGGGCGGCCGGCGGCGACGTCATCCCGTCGTTCGGCGGCTGGAGCGGCAACAAGCTCGGCCCGAACTGCGCGTCGGCCAGCGCCCTCGCCGGGGCGTACCAGCAGGTGATCAACGCGTACGGGTTGAAGGCGATCGACATCGACATCGAGAACAGCGACGAGTTCGAGAACGAGGTGGTGCAGGACCGTATCCTCGGCGCGTTGAAGATCGTCAAGCAGAACAACCCGGGGATCAAGACGATCGTCACCTTCGGCACCTCGACCACCGGGCCGTCGTACTACGGCACCCGGCTGATCAACCAGGCCGCCGCGCTCGGCGCGAACATCGACACCTTCACCATCATGCCGTTCGACTTCGGCGGTGGGGCGAACATGTACCAGAACACCGTCAACGCCGCCGAGGGGCTGAAGACCACGCTGAAGTCGGCGTTCGGCTGGTCCGACGCCACGGCGTACGCGCACATGGGCATCAGCGGCATGAACGGTCTGTCCGACCAGCGGGAGTTGACCTCGCCGGCCACCTGGACGCAGATCCGGGACTGGGCCAAGTCGCGGGGGCTGTCCCGGTTCACCTTCTGGTCGGTCAACCGGGACCGCGCCTGCCCGGACGGGGGAGTGGTCGCCAACTGCTCCGGCATCGCCCAGAACCTCTGGGAGTTCACCTCGATCACCGCGAGGTTCTGAACACCACCGCCCGGTGGGGCCGGCCGGTCCGACGGTCCGGCTCCACCGGGCGGGGCGGCTGCACGGCCGGGCGGCCTCCAGGCCTCGCGGCGCCTCGGGCGGGGCGGTGGCCCGGTCAGTGGTCGGCGGTCACCGACCGTCGGTCGTCCCGGTCACGCCGGGAGCGGATCTTCTTGCCCGCCCAGCTCACGAGCATGACGGCGAAGACCGCGAAGATGGCGTAGTTGAACCAGTCGCTGTACTTCTCCACGTCCTGCCAGCGCGAGCCCAGCGTGTAGCCGAGGCCGACGACCAGCGCGTTCCACACCCCACTGCCCAGCGTGGTGAGCAGCACGAACTCGCCCATCGGCATCCGGTTCGCGCCGGCCGGGACGGAGACCAGGCTGCGTACCACCGGCACCAGCCGGCCGATCAGCACCGCCCACCGGCCGTGCCGCTCGAACCAGCGGTCGGCCTTCTCCAGGTCGTCCCGGTCGACCAGCGGGATGCGGTCCAGCCAGTGCTTGAGCCGTTCCTCGCCGATCGCCGCGCCGAGCCAGTAGAGCACCAGCGCGCCGACCAGCGAACCGACCGTCGCGGCGAGGACGATCACCACCAGGCTGAACCGGCCCTCGGCGGCGAGGTAGCCGGCCATCGCCAGCACGATCTCGCTCGGGATCGGCGGGATGATGCTCTCCAACGCCACCAGGAAGGCGACGCCGACCGCGCCGAGGGAGTCGATGACGCTCGCCACCCATCCGGTCAGCCCGGTGAACTGGTTCGGGTCGACGTTCTCGGCGAGAGCCATGGGCGTCCTTCCAGCGGGCCGGCGGGATCGGACAGTGGTACCCAGCCGGCCACCACTTACACCCTGCGGTGAGTGAGCCCACCCCGTTCGGGCCCGGCCGGGCGCTGCGACCTGCGCCGTCGTGCCGACCGGGCGGCCCCGCCGGCTGAGCCGGGGATCAGTCCGAGGGGTGCAGTCCCCGGTCCGCCGGCCCCTGCCGCCAGCCGGTGAACCGGACGGTCAGCCCGGCCCGGGTGGGCGCACAGCAGAACGGCCCGGCCAGCGCCACCGCGTCCGGGGCGAGCGGGGCGAGCCGCACCAGCCGCCACGGCTCGTCGGCGACCCGCGCCCGGACCGTCAGCGCGTCGCCGTCGCGGCTGGCCCGTACGGTCACCTCCCGGCCCTGCCAGTCCGGCACCGGGGCCACCGACCAGTCGGAGAACTCCCGGGTCACCACCGCACCGACTTGCGGCAGGCCGTCGCTGACCTCCACCCCGGCCTTGATCCAGTTCCGCTCGTCCACCCGGACCAGCACCCCGGCCTGGTCGAACTGCTCCGTGTAGTCGAGCAGGAAGCTCACCTCGACCGCGCCGCTGGCCGGCAGCGGGGCGAGCAGCGCCGGCCCGTCGTCGTGGACGAAGCCGTAGCTGGTGTGCCGCCACAGGTCGCTGTTGGCGGCCGGCTCCACCAGCAGCGCGCCGTCACCGGCCCGGTCCACCCGTACCGGTGGGTGCAGCCACCGGCCCTCGTCCCAGTCGAGCGTGCGGGAGCCGTCCGTCGGATGCGCAGCCATGCCCGGACCGTACCCCGCACCGGCCCGCCCCGGGTCGGTGCGGCGGTCGCCGACGGACGGTGGAGCGGGCTTCGCGTTTGCGGCGTCGGCGCACCGGAGACATTAGGCCGGCATGGGTGACAGGTGGTATTCCGAGGCCGTCGTCTACTGCCTCGACGTCGACACGTACGCGGACTCCGACGGTGACGGGGTCGGTGACTTCCGGGGCCTGATCGGCCGGCTCGACTACCTGGCGCGGCTGGGGGTGACCTGCCTCTGGCTCAACCCGATCCATCCCTCGCCCAACCAGGACGACGGATACGACGCGACCGACTTCTACAACGTCGACCCGCGCCTGGGGACCCTCGGCGACTTCGCCGAGCTGCTGCACCAGGCGCAGAACCGGGGCATCCGGGTCATCATCGACCTGGTGGTCAACCACACCTCCGACCAGCACCCGTGGTTCCAGTCCGCCCGGTCCTCGCCCGACTCGCCGTACCGTGACTGGTACGTCTGGGCCGACCACGAGCCGGCGGACCGGCACCAGGGCATGGTGTTCCCAGGCGAGCAGCACGAGACCTGGAGCTACGACCGGACCGCCAAGGCGTGGTACTACCACCGCTTCTACAAGTTCCAGCCGGATCTCAACATCGAGAACCCCAGGGTCCGCGCCGAGATCAAGAAGATCACCTCGTTCTGGCTCCAACTCGGCGTCTCCGGTTTCCGGATGGACGCCGTGCCGTTCATCATCGAGCAGACCGAGCCGGGCAACCCGGACGCGCCGAAGGACTTCGACTTCCTCACCGACCTACGCCAGCACGTGCAGTGGCGACGTGGCGACGCGGTGCTGCTGGCCGAGGCGAACGTCGAACCCGACCAGCTCCCGGTCTACTTCGGCGACGGCAGCGGCTCGGGCAACCGCATCCACATGCTCTTCGACTTCATGCTCAACGGCCGGCTGATGCTCGCCCTCGCCCGGGAGGACCCGGAGACGATCGTCGACGCGCTGCGGGACACCCCGAAGCTGCCCACCGGCGGCCAGTGGGCGACCTTCCTGCGTAACCACGACGAGATCGACCTGTCCCGGCTCACCGCCGACCAGCGCAACGACGTGCTGGCGAAGTTCGGGCCGGACGAGAACATGCAGCTCTACGGCCGGGGCATCCGGCGGCGGCTCGCCCCGATGCTCGGCAACGACCGCCGGCACATCGAGCTGGCGTACGCGCTCCAGTTCTCGTTGCGCGGCACGCCGGTGCTGCGCTACGGCGAGGAGATCGGGATGGGGGAGAACCTCGCGCTGGACGGGCGGGACGCGATCCGTACCCCGATGCAGTGGTCGTACAAGGAGAACGGCGGCTTCTCCACGGCGGACCCGGAGAAGCTGATCCGCCCGGTGATCGACAAGGGTGACTTCGGCTACCAGAAGGTCAACGTCACCGCCCAACGGGGCGACTCCACGTCGCTGCTGGCCTGGTTCGAGCGGATGATCCGGACGCTGCGGGAGGCCCCGGAGATCGGCTCCGGCTCGACCACGCACATCGACGTGCCCATGCCGGCCGGGGTGCTCGCGCACCGCGCCGACGGCCCCACCGGCACCATGGTCTTCCTGCACAACCTCGGCACCGAGGACGTGGAGGTGGACCTGAGCACCCTGGCCGCCGAGGCGGACCTGCCGATAGACGTCCTCACCGACCGGGGGTACGGCGACGTGGGCAAGCTGGACAGCCTGAAGCTGGGCGGGCACGGCTACCGCTGGATCCGGCTCTGCCGCTCCACCACCTACTGACCGGCGCGTCCGCCGACGCCCCTGACCCGCCGGGGCGTCGGCGGCCCTCGCGCCCGGGAGGCGACACCGGGAGCGCCAGAAGTTACCGGGCGGTAGGAATGTCGGAGGAACCCCCCGTCGCCCAC
>NZ_JBMDWU010000546.1:0-10934 GCF_048594385.1 Micromonospora sp.
GCGGGCGATCGAGGCGGCCCGCGCGGCGTCGTGGGCCGCCGCCTCCACCGCCTCGTCGGCGACCGCGACCCGACCGGCCACCCCGGCCAGCATCAGCAGCGCCAGGAACGCCGGGGCCAGCACCGCCACCTCCACCGACACCGATCCCCGGGTACGCCCCGCAGCACGGTCCACCGGCACGTCGCCCGGGGTGCGCCCGGCGGCGTGCACGACCGTCTCGGCGGGGCAGCCGGACCGCGGGGCGTGGGCGACGGCCCGCTTCCCCCGGGCGGGCCGGGTCAGCAGGTCACGCCAGGGTCGCCCGGTGCGCGGGGGCGGGTGGCCGGTCACGGGTTCGTCCACCGTTCGACGGTGCCGTGGGCGGTCTGCCGGACGTCGAACCGGACGGCCGGGATGACGCTCAGGGATTTGCCGGTGACCGTGCAGGTCACCTCGGTCGCGGTGGTGGCGCAGGTGGTCTTCGCGCCGACCAGCCAGTCCCCGGCGGCACCGAGGAAGTGCTTGGCGCGGGCCTCACCCGCCCCGGCCGGCGCCTCCAGGACCCGTTGCGCGTTCACCCCGCTCTGGGCGGCGTGCATCGCCGTCGACCGGGCCACGAACCAGGCGGCGATCTGGATGGAGCCGAAGAGCAGCACCAGCACTGCCGGCATCACCACGGCAAGTTCCACGGGGTTGGCCCCCCGGTCCGTACCCCCGGCGGTGAGCCGGCGACGGGCGGCCCGGCCGGCGGCACGAAGCCGGCCCGACACGGCATGTCCGGGGTCGGGTGCGCGCAGGGGTGCGCACCGGGACCGGGCGGTGGGGGCCGTCCGGTCCCGGCACGAGAGGGCCGGGGGGATGCGGGTCACTTGCTCGGGATGCCGTTGATCCAGTCCTCGGCCTTCGCCTTCACCAGAATGGTGACGGCGATCCCGGCGGTGACCAGGCCGGCGATGATCACGGCGGTCGGGACCGGGCTGTCGCCCCGCTCCGCCTCGCGGCGTAGCTCGGCCAGCCGGGTCACTGTGGCGACGTAGAGGAACGTGACGAGGTGCATGGCGGGGCTCCTTCTCAGGGGTCGGTTGCTCACATGCGGGCGAGGAACGGATAGAGGATGAACGCCAGCAGCACGAAGACCAGCAGAGAGCCGGGAATGTCCAGCCGGCTGGTGACGCCCTCGGCGCGGGCCAGGTTGTCGGTGCGGATCTGGTCCCGGAGCGACTCGGCGCGGCTGCGCAGCGTCTCGTGCACCTGGGCGCCCTCGCTGCCGGAGGACCGCATGATCGCCCCGACGTCACCCAGCTCCGGAATGCCGATCTTCTCGGCCAGCTCCTGCAACTCGTCCCAGGGCGAGTGCATCTGCATCTGGGCGATCCGCAGCGACTCGCGGATGCGGGCGAAGACCCAGCCGTCGCAGACCGCCGCCGCGCGTTCCAGCGACTGCACCGGGCCGTGCGCCGCCGACAACTGCAACGCCACCAGGTCCAGGTAGGTGCAGACCGCCGCGCGGAACTCCTCCCGGGCGGTGTCCGCCTTGGCCAGCACCGACCGGTGCGCGAGCAGCGCGCAGAACAGCGCCAACCCCAGACTGCCCAGCACCGGTACGACCACCGGCATGCTCACCCCGGCCAGGAAGAGCAGCGCCCCCGCCACCGTCGGGGTGGCCAACCCGACCAGGGCGGAGAGCAGGATCGACATCGTGTACTGCTCGGGGGTCTGGTCGAGCAGGGCGAGCTGGCGGTGCGGCGGGCGCAGCCAGCGGGCGAAGCCCCCCACCCAGTCCGGCCCGCGGCCGGCGGCGACGGCGGTGCCCGCCGGCTGGTGCAGCCGGCGTAGCGCCGGGCCGAGCGCCGGGGAGGCCGGCAAAGCCTCCCGGACCAGCAGGAACAGGCCGAGCCCGATGGCCGCCCCGCCCAGCACCGCGATGGTGAGCTGCCAGTTGAGCGTCACGCGATCACCTCCGCCGGGTCGGGCCTGGGCAGGAACCGGGGCGGCGGCGGGGGTTGGCTCATCGCGCGTACCCAGGCCAGCAGGGCGATGAACGCCGTGGCGAGCACCGCCATCAGCACCTGGCCGAAGAACGTCCCGTACGGCCTGACGTACTCGGTGTTGACCAGCCCGTACGCCAGCACGGCCAGGGTCATCCCGGTGAGGAAGCGGACCGCGAACCGGGGCTGGGTGCGCTTGGCCTCCACCTCGCGCCGGGTGGCCACCTCGGCGGAGGCGGCCGACGCGATGGAGCCGAGCACGTCGCCGAGGCGTTCACCCCGGTCGGTCAGGTGCAGGATCAGCGCGGCGACCACCTGGTCGCAGACCGGGTCACCGATCTCGTCGGCGAACGCCAGCAGGGCGGACCGGGCCGTCCAGCCGGCCTGGAGGCGGGCGGCGAGCAGCCGTACCTCCTCCTGGATCTCCTCCGGGACGGTGGCGATGGTGGTGACGATCGCCTGCTGGAGGCCCTGCCCGGTGTTGGAGACGTCCTTGAGCCGACGGGTCCACTCGCCGACCGCCTCGATCCGGGTGATCGCCCGCTCCTCGGCCCGGCCCACCGCGAACAGCCAGGGCACCCCCGGCACCGCCACCGCCACGATCAGCCCCACCACCGGCAACCCGGTCAGCAGGAACGCCAGCGCGCCCGCCACCGCCGCCGCGCCCAACGTCATCTGGTGCGCCCGCTGGTCCCGCCGGTTGGTGCCGGAGCCGAGCCAGAGCCGGCGCAGCCCGGTGGTCGAACTGCGCGCCGGCCGGGTCGGTTTGGTGGTGCCGAACAGCGCCACCACGGCCAGCACGATCCCGCCGACGCAGGCCGCGCCGGAGACCACCGCGAGCAGTTCGATGGTGCTCATCGGCGCACCGCCGGGGCGAGGTGGCTGTGCCGGGGACGACGCCACGCGCCCGCGCCGGCCTCGATGAAACGGGACAGCAGCCGGGCGTCGTAGCCGACCCGCAGCAGTTGACCACGGACCCGTTCCGGCAGGTGGCGGGGAATGGCCCGACCGTCGGGGCCGGGCCCGAAGACGGTGGTGGTGGTGATCCGGTTGGCGTCGCCTACCCCGATCACCTCCTCCACGTGCGAGACGAACCGGTGCTTGCGTCCGCCGATCGCGGTCTCGTCCTCGACGGTGACGTACACGATCAGGTCGAGGGCGTTGCCGGCCATCCGGCGGGCCTGGTCGACGGTCATCTCCCGGCCGTGCGCCAGGGCCAGCTCGATGATCCGCTCGCTCACCCCGGCGGGGGTACGGGCGTGGATGGTGCACATCGACCCACGGCTGGTGGTCATCGCCTGGAGCATCGGCACGATCTCCCGGGACCGGACCTCACCGACGATGATCCGCAGCACGCCCATCCGCAGCGACACCGGGATCAGGTCGGCGATGCTCACCTCACCGGCGGGTCGACCGTCCAGGCCGCGTTCGCCGTGCCCTTCCCGGGACTCGAAGCTCATCACCGCCCGGTGCTTGTCCCCGCGCCGGGCCGGCAGCAGCTCCCGGCTCTCCTCCAGCAGCACGTACGGCTCGTCGGGCGGGATCTCGTCCATCAGCGCCCGGATGACCGTGGTCTTGCCGGCCCCGGCCAGCCCGGCGACCATGATGTTCAACCCGGCCCGCATGGACGCCCGGAGGAAGTCGCGCAGCAGCGGGTCGATCATCTCGTCCAGGTCGGGGCGGCTGCCGGCCAGGTCGTCGAGGCTGACGTCGAGCGTGTTGTGCTTACGGATCACCGCGTAGGGGCGGTGGCTGACCAGGAACACCGCCGCCAACCGGCTGCCGTCGGGCAGTTGCAGGTCCAGCGTCGGCTTCGAGGTGGACAGTGACCGCTCGGTGGCCCCGGCCCGCCGGGCCGCCGCCTGGAGGATCTCCACCAGTTCGTCGTCGCTGTCGGCGATCGGTTCACCCCAGTCGACGCCGCCGCCGTGCCGGGTGATGCGCACCTGGTCGCAGCCGAGGATGTGCACCTCCTCGATGGTGTCGTCGACCAGCAGGGTCTGTAGCCGGCCCAGCCCGACCAGTTCGGCGGTCACCTGGTCGAGCAGGGTCCGTTCCTCGTCGGCGCTGAGCGGGGTACCGGCCCGGCGTACCGCGTCGGCGTAGCCGGAGACCACGGCGACGGCGAGCCGGGCCCGCTCGACCTCCTCGGCGTCGGCGTCGAACTCCCGGCCGCGCTGCCACTGGGTGAGTCGTTCGCTCAGCTCCCGGCGCAGCTCGCGGACCACCGCGAAGTCGACCTTCGGCCGGGGTGGCGCGGCCGGCGGGGGCGTCTGCGGGGCGGCGGTCGGTGGCGTCGCCGGGGCGGTGGCGTGGTGCCGGCCGTTCACCGGGGCCAGCGGCGGCATCGTCGAGGTGACCCCCGGCGGCGGGGTGCGCGGGTCGTGGGAGACCGGTTCAAACCGCATCCGGCACCCCCTGCGCCGGGGCCGGCCAGGCCAACCGGGCCCGCCGTTGCTCCAGGATCTCCCGTACCGGGGCCTCCAACCCGGCCGCCGCGCGCATCAGCGGCCGTCCGGCGCGGACCGTGCCGCCGAAGCTGAGCGCCTGCGCGGTACGCGGGTCCTCCGGCAACCGGGCGATCACCGGCACCCCCAACGCCTTGCCGATCTCGGCCTTGCCGTGCCCGTCGCCGACCACCACCAGCCGCAGCGTGCCCGGGGGCACCCGGTGGTGGGTGAAGTCCCGTTCGATGGCCCGGATCATCGACCGGGTGCCGGAGAGCCCGGGGAGCTGCGCCCGGGTCACCAGCAGCACCACGTCGGC
Source organism: Micromonospora sp. (assembly GCF_048594385.1). Classification (NCBI taxonomy): domain Bacteria; kingdom Bacillati; phylum Actinomycetota; class Actinomycetes; order Micromonosporales; family Micromonosporaceae; genus Micromonospora; species Micromonospora sp. Next base: position 4,734 of record NZ_JBMDWU010000546.1, read on the forward strand.
GGCGCGCAGCAGCGGCCAGGGCGGCCCGAAGACCTGGAGGCGTCCACAGTCGACGATCACGTCGTAGCCGGGACGGCCCTTCTCCAGGGTGCGGAAGAAGTCGGCGAACCGTTGCCACAGCGGGGCGACGCTGCCGGCCTGCGCCGGGTCCACCACGCCGGGCAGCAGCAGCCGCTCCCGCCTCGGCGCGTCCAGGTCGACAAGTTGCGACCAGAACGTCGACTCCAGGCTGCCGTCGCGCAGCTCGCCCACGGCCAGTTCGCCGATGCCGCGTGGCCCGTCGAGCTGACCGCCCAGGTAACCGGCGAGCACCGAGCCGCCGGCCGGGTCGCACTCGGCGAGCACCAGCCGCCGGTGCCAGCTCAGGGTGCAGGCCAGCGCCGTGGTGGTGACGCCGGGTGATCCCTTCGCCGAGACCAGCGCGATGATGGCCATGGTCAGGCCGCCTCGGTCAGCACGACGGCGATCCGCTCCTGCGCGGCCAGCACCACCACCGCCGGGACGTCCCGGACGGCGAGCGCCAGGTAGATCACCACGTCGTCGTTCTCCGGGGTGAGGGTGTCGATCACCGTGGCGGTGAACCGGGTGGACGACGGCGAGTTGTCGGAGTCCTCGTCCGGGGTGCTGACCAGCAGCACCTTGTCACCGGGGTGCAGCTTGCGGGCCGGCACCCTGCTCGGCTCCAGGCCCAGCGCGATCTGCTGCTGACCCTGGCCGAGCAGCGGGGCGTCGGTGAGCTGCGCCATGGTGAGCAGTGACCCGGGGACCAGCGACACGGCGGCCCGCTTGCCGACCACCTCGTCGCGCTTCTTCGCCGGCACCGGGGACAGCCCGGCGCCCCCGGAGACCTGCACGCTGACCAGGTCGTCGGCGGTCAGGATGCGACCCACCTCGACCGGGCGGGCGATGGCCAGGTAGCTGCCGGTGGCCCGCACCGAGGTGACCGCGAAGGCCGCCCCGAGGCCACCCAACGCGATCAGCAGCACGGCGAGCCCGAGCAGGCCGGGCCGGGTACGGCGCTGCCGGACCACCCTGGGCGGGGCGATCGGCGCATCCACCGGAACTCCATCGCGGGTGGCCAGACTCACTGGTGCATCTCCGTTCGCGACTGCGGGTCTCGCAAGATCAGCTCGGCACGGGCGCTCATCGGGTCACCACCTGGAGTTCCTTGATCTGGATGTCGACCACGCCGCTGGTACGGGTCTGCGCGATGTCGCCGCTGCGGCCACCGCCGACCCAGTGCACGTTCCAGAACGTGGTGGCGCTGACCCGGTAGTTGTCGACCTTGGGGTAGCCGTCGTAGCCGCAGGTCGGCGACTTCTTGCCGGCGTTCGGACCGGTCGCCTTGTAGGGCGTACCGGGACCCTTGCAGGTGATTTTCTTACCGTTGCCCATGTCCCACACGATCCGCTGGACCTGCGCGGTGATCCGTACGGTGAGACCCCGGTCGCTGGCCGAGGCGCGGAGCGGGCCGAAGTAGTTCCGGCCGCTGCTGGCCCACATCCAGACCGGCAGACCGACCAGGCCGGGGCCGAGGCTGCGCCGGGGGGCGACCGACGCCCGGGGCGGCAGCAGGCTGATCGAGGCGAGCGCCCGGCGGGCCAGTTCCTCCGGGTCGGGCGGGGTGCCGAACCCGGGCGGCGGCCCGTCGAGCAGCACCATCGACTGCGCGCCCAGGTCACCGCCGTTGCAGGTCTGGACGTACCACACCTGGCCCTCGGGGGCCTCCTCCTGCGGCTCGGCGACCTTGTAGTAGCAGCCGCTGGAGTTGTCGAACCAGCCGAGGTTCGGGTTGTAGCAGGGCAGCGGCTTGCCGTTCCACTGGCACTTCGGGGCCGCGCCGGGGCTGTTCGGGCTGCCCGGTCCGGTGCCACCGCCCGGGTCGCCGGGGGTGCCGGGGTCGTCGTCCCAGACGCTGCAGTCGTTCTGGCCCGGCGGGCACTCCACCCCCGGGCCGGCGGCCTGCACCGGGGCGGGTGGCGCGGCCACGGCCACCAGCACGGCCAGCAGCAGACCGGCGAGCACCCGACGGGGCACGCCGACGAACTGCCGGAGCGGGCGGCGGCCGGCCGGGGTCGGGTGGTCCGGGACGGTGGGGGACACGGTGGCGGAGTGGGTCGGCACGGGCGTTCCTTCCCGGGTCAACATGGCTGGTCCTCGTGGGCGGCACCGGAGTTGATCAGCCAGCGGCCGTCCGGGTATCGGGTCGCGGTGGCGGTCGCCAGGTGCCGGGTGCCGGCCGAGCCGGGCACCACCCGGTTGTCCTTGCGGTAGACCAGCCGGTATCCGGTGGCGTCCAGGCAGTCCTGGATCTCCACGGTCGGGGGGTCGCCGTCGAGGCTGACCGAGGTGACGGAGGGCTGCGAGGTCAGGGTCCCGGTGCGGACCGCGCCGTGTCGGCGGGCGTCGTCGATCGCCACCCGGACCCGGGTGAGCAGCGGGTCGCCCAGGTACCGGGTCAGCTTCGGATGGCGGGGGTCGCTGTCGCGGCTCGCCTCCCGGGAGGCTTCCAGATATCCGGCGTACGCGGCCAGCGCGGCCCGCTCGGCGGCCTGCTCCGCCTCGGTGGGCGGGCGGTCGTCGCTGGCCGGTCGGGTGGCGGGGGCGGAGGTCGTCTCCGGGGGGTCGGCGCAGCCGGCGAGGGCGGCCACCACGACGACGACCAGGCAGCTGGTCCAGTGGCGGGATCGCCCTGTACGCATTGCCGTGCCCTCCTCGGTGGCGCCCGGTGGCGACGGTCGTGGCGGCCTCCGGGCATGCGGCGGTACTCCGGGATGATGTCGATCGGACAATTCCGGGTGCTGCGGCATTTACCTGTGTGGATCTTGTGCGAATGGGTGGTTGTGGCGTCCGACGCGGCTGCTCGGGGTTGCGTCGTACTCAAGGGGCGAGCATAGGCTGACGTGCGCCGATGCAACAGAGGCAATTCATCCGAGCACTCACCGTGATGGGCAGGAGTGACCGAAGGTGGGCGATGTCCAGGGTGTCCGACCGGTGTCACCGGTGCCCGCCGATCGCGGGCCGGTACCCGCCGAAGGGATCGGCCCGATCGGCGAACCGCCTGCGTCGCCGGAGGATGGGGGGCGGGTCGAACGGGCTGGTCCGATCCGCTCCCCGAAGGCAGCCGTCGATGCCCCGGAAATGCCCGACGGGGTGGCGGGCGCTCAGGTCTCCACTGGGGACGCCGAGCTGATATCGGACCGTTACGTCGACCCCGCCCGGACGTCACGCTCCGTGTCTGTCGTTCGGCGGCTGGCCGGGATGCTGGCGGTCGTACCGGTGCTGCGGCTCGCGGTCTTCCGGTACGCCGTACCCCCGGGGGTGGCCGACCGGGCCGGGTGCGACGGCTGCGGCGCGCCGGTCGGGCTGGACCGGCCGCTGCCGGCGCTCGGGCCGACGGCCCGCTGCCCGGTCTGCGCGGGCCGGGTCGGTGCCGCGCCGTTCGCGGTCGAGGCGCTGCTGGTGGTGGCCGTGGCGGTGCTGGCGCTGGTCGACGGCGCGGTGGCCGAACGGGCCGCGTTGGCCTGGTGGCTCGGCTGCGCCGTCCCGCTCGTGCTGGTGGACCTGGCGGTGCACCGGCTGCCGGACCGGCTCACCTGGCCCGCCGCCGTCGGCACCTGGGCGTTGCTCGGGGTGGCGGCGGTGACCGGGGCGGGTGCCGGGGCGTGGCTGCGGGCGGTGACCGCCGGGGTGGCGCTCGGCCTGGCCTTCGCCACCACCACACTGCTGCTCGGCCGGCGGGGCTTCGGCCTCGGCGATGCCAAACTGGCGCTCGGGGTGGGGGCGTTGCTCGGCTGGCAGGGGTGGGGGGCGGTGGTGACCGGGCTGGTGCTGACCTTCCTGTTGTCGGCGCTGGTCGGGGTGGTGCTGCTGGCCAGCCGCCGGGTCGGGTGGTCGAGCCACCTGCCGTTCGGGCCGTTCCTGGTCGCCGGCACCTGCGCGACGCTCCTGCTGACCGGCTGAGCGGGCTCAGCCGACCCGCTGACCCTGGTCGACCTCCCGGGTGGCCGGGCCGGAGTGCCGGCGCAGCAGTTCGGCGAGGAACCGGGCCGCCGGGAGGCTCACCAGCAGGGTCACCGCCAGGCCGAGCAGCAGGCCGGCGAGGACGTCGTGCGGGTAGTGCACGCCCACGAAGACCCGGGAGAACGCGGCGAGTAGCGCCAGCGGGGCGGCCAGCAGACCCCACCGGGGGGACAGCAGTAGCACGGCGGTGGCCAGCGCCCCGGCGATCGTGGCGTGGTTGCTCGGGAAGGACCAGTCGCCGGTCGGCGGGCAGGGTGCGGCCAGGATGGTGACCGCGCCCCGGCAGGGCCGCTCCTCGTCGATCAGCGACTTGAGCAGCTCGCTGCACCCGTACGCCAGGACGACGGTGGCCGGCGCGACCAGGGCGAGGGCCCGGCCCCACGGGTCGGCACGACGCAGCCGGGGCACGGCGACGGCCACCACCATCAGGCCGAGCAGCAGGATCACCGCCTCGGTGAAGTGCACCGCGAACCACTGCGCCGGGGCCGGGGCAGCATCGGCCACGTCGACGACGTCGCGGTACCACTCCTCGCTGATATCGGGAATGTCTGTGGTAATCATCTGGATCATTGCTCACCTCACCAAAGTGTCATACCTCTTTTAGGCCCATCGAGGTGCAGGAACCGGGTGGACCGGTCGCATGGTGCGCGATGTCGGGACGGATCCCCACCCCCGTCACAGCGAGTTCACAGCGGTCCCTGCGATTGGCCGCCCACCACCACCGGGTACCTCCCCGCCGTGCAGATGGACGAGACCTGGCAGATCCGGCGGACCGCCACCGACCTGGACCGGCTCGGCGAGACCGAGTCGGTGTTCGCCCTGTCCAACGGCTGGGTGGGCTGGCGGGGAACCCTCGACGAGGGCCAGCCCTACGGCATGCCGGGCAGCTACCTCAACGGGTTCCACGAACGGCGGCGACAGAGCTACCCCGAGGACGGGTACGCCTTCCCGCAGGAGAGCGACACCGTGATCAGCGCGCCCAACGCCGCCCTGATCCGGCTCTGGGTGGCCGGCGAACCCCTCGACCTGCGCACCGGGACCGTCCGCGCCCACGAGCGCACCCTCGACCTGCGGGCCGGCGTGGTACGCCGGTGCACCGAGTGGATCTCACCGGCCGGGCACGGGGTGCGGGTCCGCAGCACCCGGCTGGTCTCCCTGCCCCGGCACGCCGTGGCCGCCGTCCGCTACGAGGTCGAACCGCTCGACGACCGGCCGGTCGAGATCCGGGTCTGCTCGGACGTGCTCGCCAACGAGCGGGTGCCCGAACGCGCCGACGACCCCCGGGCCGCCTCGGTCGTGCACGACCCGCTCGACGCGGAGCTGCACCGCCCCGACGGCCACCGGGGCGTGCTGGTGCACCGCACCGACCGCAGCGCCCAACGGGTCGCCGTGGCGGTGACCCACGCGACGGACGTGCCGGCGGGGTTCACCGACGGCGACGACCACACCCCGGACCGGCTGCGCACGACCCTCGAAGGGCGGCTCGCCCCCGGGCAGCGGCTCCGACTGACCAAGTACGCCGCGTACGAGTGCGCCCCGGTCGACGGCGACACCCCCGACGAGCTGGCCGACCTGGTCACCGCCGAGGCCGACGCCGCCCACCGGTACGGGTTCGACGCGTTGCTGGCCGACCAGCGGGCCACCCTCGACGAGCGGTGGCGCACCGCCGACGTGGAGATCGACGGCGACCCCGAACTCCAGCAGGCCGTCCGGTTCTCGGTGTTCCACCTGCTCCAGGCGGGCCGGGTCGACGGCGACCGGACCATCGCGGCGAAGGGACTCACCGGCAACGGCTACGACGGGCACGTGCTGTGGGACACCGAGAGCTACGTGCTGCCGGTGCTGACGTACCTGCTGCCCGGGGTGGCCCGGGGCGCGCTGCGCTGGCGGCACGCCCACCTGCCGCAGGCCCGGGAGCGGGCCGCCGAGCTGCGGCTCACCGGGGCCACCTTCCCCTGGCGGACCATCGGCGGCCGGGAGTGCTCCGGCTACTGGCCGGCCGGCACCGCCGCCCTGCACGTCAACGCCGACATCGCCGACGCGGTGCTGCGCTACGTCACGGCCACCGGGGACCAGGAGTTCCTCGCCGACACCGGGCTGGAACTGCTGGTGGAGACGGCCCGGCTGTGGGCCGGTTACGGCCACTGGTCCGACGACGGCGCGTTCCACGTCACCGGG
>NZ_JBMDWU010000547.1:0-7568 GCF_048594385.1 Micromonospora sp.
CCGGGACCGGCGGCGCGGTGGCCGGTGGCGGGGCCGCGAGGGTCGGCGGCGCGGCGGCGGTGACCGGGCCGGCGGCGAGGACCGGCTGGGCGCCGGACGGGCTCGGGTCACCGGGCACCACCAGCTCCGACGGGATCAGCACCACTGCGGTCGTGCCCCCGTAGGCGGACTCCTTGAGCTGCACCTTCACCCCGTGCCGCTCGGTCAGCCGGCTCACCACGTACAGGCCGAGGCGGGCGGCGTCGGCCAGGTTCAACTCGGAACGGTCGACGATCCGGCGGTTCGCCGCGACCAGTTCCTCCCCGGTCAGCCCCAGGCCACGGTCCTCGATCTCGATGGCGTACCCGGCGGTCACCAGTCGACCCCGCACCTCCACCGTGGTGTTCGGCGGCGAGAAGGACAGCCCGTTCTCGATCAGCTCGGCGAGCAGGTGGATCACGTCACCGACCGCCCGGCCGGCGAGCGCGACCGGCCCGAGCGGCAGCACGTCCACCCGGGTGTAGTCCTCGACCTCGGCGACCGCGCCGCGCACCACGTCCACCATGGGCACGTTGCGCCGCCAGGCCCGGCCCGGGGTGGCGCCGGAGAGCACGATCAGGTTCTCCGCGTTGCGCCGCATCCGGGTGGCCAGGTGGTCCACCCGGAACAGGTCCTCCAGTTCCTCGGCGTCGTGTTCGCGCCGCTCCATCGCGTCGAGCAGGGTGAGCTGGCGGTGCACCAGCGCCTGGGTCCGCCGGGCCAGGCTGAGGAACACCCCCCGGACGTTGCGACGCAGCTCGGCCTGCTCCACCGCCGTCCGCACGGCGGTCTCCTGCACGGCGTTGAACGCCCGCCCGAGCTGGCCGATCTCGTCGTCGCCGAAGTCCAGGGGCGGGGCCTCGCGGGCCACGTCGACGTCCTCGCCCCGGCCGAGCCGGTCCACCACCCCGGGCAGCCGCTCGTGGGCCAGCCGCAGCGCGGCGTCCCGCAGCCGGGCCACCTGGCGGACCAGGTGCCGGGCGGTGCTGATCGACACCACGATGGACGCGACGACGGCGATCAGGCCGAGGCCGGCGGCGAGCACCAGCCGGACGATGACGCCCACCGCGACCGGGGTGGCCCGGTCGATCAGTGCGTCGCCGATGGTCACCCCGAAGTCCACCTGGGCCTGCATCGCCGGACCGACGGTCGACTGCCACTCCTGCGCGGTCAACGGCAGGGTGGCCCCCGACCGGGCCTGCTGGATCACCCGGTCCTCCAGCACCCGGAACCGGGCCACCGCGTCGGAGCCGGCGAGCTGGTCGTAGCGGACCCGGTCGGCCGGGGACAGCTCGCCGGCCGCCTCCGCGGTCTGGTAGCGCTGGGCGCCGACCAGCTGGGCGAAGCGGGCGTACTCGTCGCCGGTCATCCGGCCCGCCGCGAGCACCCCGGTGATCAGGGCGTCCTGCTGGGAGATCAGTTCCCGCACCTGGTAGAGGTCGACCAGGGTCTCGCTCTCGGCGGCGATCTGTGGGTCGTCGAGCTGGCCGAGCGAGCCGTACATCCGCAGCACCGCGGCGAGGATGGCGGTGTACGCGGCCGACGCCTCGGCCCGGTTCACCCCCGCGTCGCGCACCGACTCCCGCACGCCGGTGAGACCACTGAGCCCGGTCAGCACCTCGTCCACCCGGCGGCGGGTGTCCTCCCCGGTGGCCAGCTCGGCCTGCCAACTGCCCACCGACGTGCCGAAGTCGTCCGACACCAGGTCGGTGCGCTGCCACTGGGCGGTCAGGGCGTCGAGTTGCGGCTGGCCGCGTTCGCCCAGGTAGGCGTTGGCGAGCCGGCGCTCGTCCTGCAACGCGGTGAGCAGCGCCTGGCCCGGGTCGGCCACCCGGCTGTTGAGCGTCTGCACGAACAGCAGGGTGAAGCCGTCCTGGACGGTCACCCAGGCCGCGAAGGACCAGAGCGCGACGAGCGAGGTGAGCAGGGCGACGATTTTGGTACGCAGACGTGTGCTGCCGGAACCCATCACACCGCCCCCGGGCCGGACCGTGGCCGCCGGACGCCCGACGCGTCACGACACACCTGAACCCGGCGCACGCTAGCAGTCGGCAGCACCATCGCTCAAGCCATGCTGATCATGGAGGCGGGGCCGGTGCCGCAGGTCGGAGGCGATGGTGACCACCATGGATGGTAGCGGCCCGACGGCGGTGCCGGGCCGGCGGCGGGTCGGACGGGACCGTCGCCGGGACGACCGACCCCGATCGCGGGCGCGGCCGACCCCGCTGTGCCAGGCTCAGGGGCATGGACGACAAGAGCATCCTGCACCGGATCTCGGAACTGGTCGACGAGGAGCACCGGCTCCGGTCGGCGGCCCAGGCCCACGAATCCGGCACCGACGACGAGGCCAAGGAACAACTGCGCGCGCTGGAGGAGTCCCTGGACCAGTGCTGGGACCTGCTGCGCCGCCGCCGGGCGGCCCGGGAGGCGCACGGCGACCCGGAGGCACAGGGGGCCCGGCCGGTGTCGGAGGTCGAGCGTTACCTCCAGTGACGCCCCCGGCGCCCCGGACGGCCGTCGGCCGTCCGGGGCGTCGCCGCGTCAGCGCATCCCCGCCTCCCGCAGCAGCAGCGCGGTGAGGGCAGCCGGATCGGTGTCGGCGGCGGGCAGGCCCCGGGCGGTGAACCAGGTCGCCACCACCCGCACGTCGCGGGCCAGGAACTCCGGCCCCTGCGGGTTGGCCACCACGTCGACCACCTGCGGCAGGTCGATCATGACGAGCCGCCCCGCGTGCACCAGCAGGTTGTACGGCGACAGGTCGCCGTGGGCGTAGCCGGCCCGGGCCAGCACCATCAGGGCGTCCACCAGTTGCTCCCAGAGGGAGCGCAGCTCGTCCGGGTCGGGGCGTACCTGGGCCAGCCGGGGTGCGGCGGTCCCCTCGTCGGGGTCGCCGACGAACTCCAGCATCAGCTCGGTGCCGAGCAGTTGTACCGGGTACGGCACGGCGATCCGCCCGGACTCCGCCCCGACCTCCCAGAGCCGGGACAGCGCGGCGAACTCGGCCGCCGCCCACTGACCGGCGATCATCTGCCGGCCGAACGCCGTCCGGCCGGCCATCGCCCGGTTCTCCCGGGACCGGCGGACCCGGCGTCCCTCCAGGTAGCCGGCGTCACGGTGGAAGAGCCGGTGCTGGGCGTCGCGGTAGCGCTTGACCGCCAGCAGGCAGGACCGGTCGGTGTCGGGCACCGCCCGGCGGACGAGGTGGACGTCCGCCTCCTTGCCGGTCTTGAGCACGCCGAGGTCGGTGTCCCGGGCGGCCAGCTCGGTGACCAGCCACCGCGGGTGCGGTTCGGGCCCGTGCACGGCCTGGTCCCAGGAGGACCAGTGGTCCTCCGGCTCGGGGTCGGGTTCGTCCTCGGGTGCGGTGCCGGCCGGCTGCCGGCCGTACGTCAGAAGGGGTGTCTCGTCGTCGTCGAAGCGGCTCTTGCCGCGGCCACGGCGCTGCGGCGCCGGGATGTCGTGTTCGCGCACGGTGCTGGTGATCCCTTGATCGAGGCTGATGGAGGCAGGTGGTACGACCCTGCGAAGACGGCCATGACCGACCCCCTTTCCTCGACCGGGCCCCGCCCGGCTGCGCGTGCGCGCCGGCCCATGCTGGCCGACGCCCCGCGCGGGACACAACCGATTTACCCGCCGGCGAGCACCACCGAGACGGCCGCGATCAACGAGTCGACGGTACGGGTGGGGGCGAAGCGGGTGTCGGTCCAGCTCCGACCCCGGTGCAGCCAGACGCTGGGCAGGCCGACCGCGGCGGCCCCGCCGATGTCCGCCTCCGGGCTGTCGCCCACCACCCACGCGCCGCGCAGCGGCAGCCGGGCCCGCTGGGCGGCCAGCGCGAAGATCCGGGGGTTGGGCTTGCTGACACCGGCCTCCTCGGAGATCACCCAGTCGGCGACGTAACGGTCCAGGCCGGTCTGCCGGATCTTGGCGTCCTCCAGCCGGACCGAACCGTTGGTGACCACCACCGGTAGCCACCCCGCGTCGTCGGCGATCCGCAGCGCGCAGGCCACCAGTGGATCCAGCCGGGTGTAGCCGACCACCCCGTCGTGCAGCTCCTCGACCAGGTCGATGGAGGGGATGCGCAGCGCGTACCGGTCCCGGATGGCGTCGGCGATGTCCCACCGGTCGGTCAGGCCGTCGGCGTCGATGGACAGCAGCCAGTCGATGTCGGTGGCCGGCGCGCCGATCTCGGCCAGGAAACCCTCGGCCCAGGCGCGGAACGGCCCGGCCCGGTCGAGCAGGGTGTTGTCCAGGTCGAGCAGGAGCAACGGCACTGAGGCACCTTACGGGAGAGGGGACCGCCGCCGACAGGGTCGAACCACCCGTCGTCGACCGTCGGGCGGCCGGGGTCGGGCGGGTGCGGGGCACGGGTGGGGGGAGGTGACCAGGGCTGTCGCCACCGGCCGATCCTAACCGGACGCGCGTCCGGCAGGCCGAGGTGACGGCCAATAGCAAGCCGTACGTACGGTTTGCCTTGCGCACGGTCACCTGCGACGATCGACCCGTGCCCAGAGTAAGTCAGGACCAGCTCGACGCGCGCCGCCAGGAGATCCTCGGCGCGGCCCGGGCCTGTTTCGCCCGGCACGGCTACGAGGGAGCCACCGTGCGCCGGCTGGAGGAGGCCACCGGGCTGTCCCGGGGCGCCATCTTCCACCACTTCCGCGACAAGGACTCGCTCTTCCTCGCCGTCGCCGAGGACGACGCCGCCGCGATGGTCGCCACGGTGGCCCGCAACGGCCTCGTCCAGGTGATGCGGGACCTGCTCGCCCGCGCGGTCTCCCCGGACACCACCGGCTGGCTGGGCAGCCAGCTGGAGGTGTCCCGCCGGCTGCGTACCGACCCGGCGTTCGCCAGCCGGTGGGCGCAACGGTCGGCCGCCATCGCCGAGGCGACCCGGGACCGGCTCGCGCGGCAACGCGAGGCCGGGGTGCTCCGCGAGGACATCGACATCGACGTGCTGGCCCAGTTCCTGGAGCTGGCGTACGACGGGCTGGTGCTGCACCTGGCGATGGGCCGGCCCGCCGGCGATCTCGGGCCGGTGCTGGACCTGGTCGAGGAGGCCGTCCGCCGCCGCTGACCCCACCCCGGGGCGGCAGCCGTGGGAGCGGGCAGGTCTCGGCTCGGTAACTCGCCCACCGCCGCCGTGCCCGCGTGGCGGGGCTGTCCCACAATGGGGCCGCGATCCCCCTCGCGCGACAGGAGCAGCCCATGAACACCCTTGCCGCAGCGGGCGACACCTGGGGCATCCCCGGCCCGCTCTTCCTGAAGCTCTACCTCCTGGTGGCCGTCGTCGCCGTGATCGGCGTGCTGGTGCACCGGCGGCGCACGGCCGCCGGACCCGACGCGGTCGGCGCCGAACAGCTCGGTCCGCAGCAGGTCGCCTACCTCAACGGCGGCGACCAGCTCGCCATCTGGGCGGCGCTGGGTGGGCTGCGCGGCGCCGGCGCGATCGACGTCAAGGCGAACGGCCGGTTGACCGCCACCGAGTCGGCACCCCACGGGCTCACCCCGCTCGACCACGCGATCCGGCACGCCGCCCGCCGGTCGGTCGCCGCCCGCGAGCTGCGCCGCGACGCCGGGGTGACCCGCGCCCTGCAGGAGCTGCGGCAGGGGTTGGAGCAGCGCGGCCTGCTGATCGACGCCGACGGGGTACGGGCCCTGCGGCGCGGACGGAACCTGCTGCTGGTGCTGCTGGGCCTGGGTGTGGTGCGGCTGGTCTCCGGGCTGGTCAACGGCCGGCCGGTCGGCTGGCTGCTGCTCGCCCTGGCCGGGCTCGGGGTGGCGTTCGCCCTGGTGGCCCGCACGCCCCGGCGGACCAGGACGGCGAACGTGATGATGAGCCGCCTGCGCAGCAGCAACCACCACCTCGCCCCGGACTCGGCCCCGGCCTACGCGACCTACGGTCCGGCCGGCGCGGCGATGGGGGTGGCCCTGTTCGGCACCGTCTCCCTCTACGCGCTCGACCCCGGCTTCGCCGCACAGGCGGAGATCCAGCGGCAGGCGTTGAACGCCGGCAGCGGCAGCGGCTACACCGGTTCCACGGGTGTCACGTGCGGCGGCAGCACCTCGTCGGGCGACAGCGGCTCGTCGTGCGGTGGCGGCAGCTCCTGCGGCGGCGGCGGAGGATGCGGCGGCGGTGGCGGGTGCGGCGGATGACCCGGCCGCAGGGGGTGGGCATCGGTTGGCGGCCGGAGATCGCCGGTTTCGTCGCCGAGCTGCCCGGCCTGCGTTTCGTCGAGGTGGTGGCGGAGTCGCTCGCCCCCGACGGCCCCCTCCCACCGGGGCTGGCCGCGCTGCGGGAGCGCGATGTCACCGTCGTACCGCACGGGGTGCGCCTCTCCCTCGGCAGCGCGGAGCCGGTCGACCCGGCCCGGGTGACGCACCTGGCCCGGGTGGCCGAGCTGGTCGGCGCGCCACTGGTCAGCGAGCACATCGCGTTCGTCCGGGCCGGCGGGCTGGAGGCCGGGCACCTGCTGCCGCTGCCCCGGACCCGGGAGGCGGTGGCGGCGGTGACGGCGAACGTCGCGCGGGCCCGGGCGGAGCTACCGGTGCCGCTGGCGTTGGAGCCGATCGCGGCACTGTTCGACTGGCCCGACGACGAGCTGGACGAGGCGGACTTCCTCACCGAGATCCTCGACGCCACCGACGCGGAGCTGCTGCTCGACGTGGCCAACGTCTATGCCAACGCCCGCAACCGGGGCCAGGACCCGCAGGCCCTGCTGGACCGGCTGCCGCTGGAACGGATCGCCTACGTGCACGTGGCCGGCGGGGCCGAGCACGGCGGGCTCTACCACGACACGCACACCGATCCGGTGCCCACCGAGGTGCTGGAGCTGGTCGGCGCGCTCTGCGCCGGCCGCCGGCCGCCGCCCCTGCTGCTGGAACGCGACGGCCACTACCCGCCCGCCGACGTGCTGCGGGCCGAGCTGGACGCCCTCGCCACCGCCGCCGGCCACCCGGTCGTCACATGAGCCCGACGCACCCCGTCGGGTCGGCCCCGTTGCCCGACGCCACCGGACCGGAAGGGCTGGCCACCCGACAGGCCGCGCTGGTCGCCGCCCTGGTCGCCGGGGCTCCGCTGCCCGCCGGCTTCGCCACCGACCGGGTCGACGCCGCCCGGCGGGCACTGCTGCGCAAGCGGGCCGGGGAGGTCGCCCGCCACTGGCCGCTGCTCGCCGCCGGGCTCGGCGACACCTGGCCGGCCACCTTCGCCGGCTGGGCGGCCGGCCGGCCCACCGCCGGATCGCTGCGCGACGGCTGGGACCTCGCCCGCACGCTGCGCGACCAGGGCGCCCTCCCCCCGCTCGGCGCACAGGAGCTGGCCGCCCGCGAGGCCACCCACCGCTACGACGGCCGGCATCCGCCCCGCCGCCGCCGGTTGCCGGCCCTGGTCCGCAGCGGCGACGCCGTCGCCCTCCAGCTCGCCGGCCGGGTACGCCTGCTGCGCTCCTCCCGCCGCTGACCACCGGGCCGCCGCGCCGGCCCGCGCGGGATACGGCAGGGTGGGCGGGCTGGAGCTCGGCCTCGCCGATCGGGGGTTCGGGGGGACC
>NZ_JBMDWU010000548.1:0-1590 GCF_048594385.1 Micromonospora sp.
CGGGGCGACCGCCCCACCCGGGTACGCCCCGGCCACCGCCGGCCCACCCCCCGGGTACGGCTCACCGGCCGGCCCCTGCGGGTACGGCCCGCCGGACGGGTCCCGGTACGGCCCGGCCGGCTGGTCGGCGGAGGTGCCGAAGGTGGCCGGCACCGCCGTACGCCGTTCGTCTCCAGGGCCGGTCATCCCGCGCCACCTCCCGTCGGTGCCGACGCGTACACCGCCGGGCCGTGTTCGCCGTCGAGCGGGAAGAGTTCCCCGCCGGCCTGCCGTACCCCGTCGACCGCCGGCCCGCACAACTGCGGCAGCAGCTCCGCCGGCCCGGTGACCCGGACCAGGCCCCGCAGGTCGAGATCCTCACCCGGCCCGTTCGTGGCCACCGTCAACGACACCGTCACCAGCGACGCCGGCAGGGTCTCCAGCCAGCCGAGCATGGCCGCCGCCCGGTCGACGGGCGGCCAGCGGCGGATCCAGAACGTGCGGTGCGCGTGCGGGCCGCAGTGCCACGCCGACCACTCCTCACGGACCCCGGCCGGGGCGCCGGGGGTGAAGCCGCAGGACCGGCCGACGGCGGCGAGCAGGCCGTGCGCGTCCAGCAGCCGGTGCCCGACCCCGTTGCGGCGCAGCGACCTGCCGGTCTGCCGGGCCAGCGCGGCCACCACCGAGGGGGCGACACCCAGGTCGACCGCGTAGTCGCCGACCGCCTCGGCCAGCGCGCGGGCGTCCAGCCGGACCGCCACCCAGGTCGACCGTCCGGCCGGGACCGGGGTGCCGCCGAGACCGGCCAGCAACTGCCGGTAGGACTCCCGCGCCGGGGCGGTCGGGTCGTCACTCGGACCGCCGGCGGGCACGGTGCTGGTCACCACCTGGAGCACGGTGCCCGGCTGGCCGGACTCGGCCAGCGCGGTGGCCAGCACGTCCAGCGGCAGGCCGGCCGGCGCGTCACCGGTCGGCCCGGAGCCGTCGACGGCGGCCACCGCGAACCAGCCGGCGTCGTCGCGGGCCACCCCGATCCGGGCGCCGTCGGCCATCGTCACGGTGCCCACCGACAGGCCGGGGGCGAGTCGTTGCAGGGCGTCCAACCCCGGGTCGGCGGCGACCGGGACCGCCGCGGCGGCCCGTCGCCGCTGGTGCCGGGCCAGCGCCCGCCTCTCCAGCCACCAGCGGCCCCGCGAGCGCAGGAACACCACGGTCAGCAGGAGTACGCCGCACAGCGCGGCGACGACCAGTACCGGCATGCCGAACAGTCCACTGGCGAGGACGCCGAGCAGCACCGCCTCCAGCAGCAGCAGTTGCAGCACGTGCAACTCGCCGATCCGGCCGGGCCGGCGGCGGGGAGCCAGGTGTACGCGGGCGTCGGGGCCGTCCGGCCGGAGTGCGGCACCTGCCGGCCGTGGTGCTCCGGTCATCTCCGGCTGCCCCCCAGACGCCTCGACCCGTTCGGCCCGCCCACGGCGGGCCGCCCTCATCATAGGAACCCGACGCAGCGCCCCGGGGCCCGTGGGTGGGCGGCCCGGGTCAGTTGACCCGGAAGCCGATCCGGGGGTCGGCCGCCGCGCCGGACCGGTACGCGGCGAGCGCCGGCTTGTC
>NZ_JBMDWU010000549.1:0-2080 GCF_048594385.1 Micromonospora sp.
CAGCGACGCGGCCCCCCCCGGCCAGGTGCACCCCCGCTGGCACTGGCTCGCCGCCCGCACCGCGCGGTACGCCTCCGCCCCCGGCTGACGCCGGGGGGGGCCCCCCGCCGGGGGGCCCGATCCGGACGGGGGTCAGTCCTCGATCCACCCGTGGGAACGGGCGAACTGCGTGAGGTGCTGCCGGATCTGGCTGATCTGGGCGCCGGTGAGCGTCGGCACCTGCTCGACCAGCAGGTCGGTGATGTTGGACCGGAAGGTGAACGCGGTCAGGACGTCGCACTCCTCGTCGTCGCCCCGGTCGGTCACCGGCAGCCGGGTCACGGTCGGCGCGCCGGACGCCGCCGGGCGGGACGCGACCGGGGCACCGGGGTTGAGCAGGCGCGCGTAGAGCGCCTTGACCCCACGGTTGCCCTCCACCGACTCGAACTCCACCCGCATCCCGGGCGCGACCGACGGACGCTGGTCGCCGAAGTCGTTCGCGTGCACGAAGACGTCCTCACCACCGCCCTCCGGGCTGATGAAGCCGTACCCCTTCACGTCGTCGAAGCTGAGAATCGTACCGACCGCCACCGCGACCACCACCCAACGAAACAAGAGCCACCAGAACAGAAACGTCGCCGCGCCGTTTCCGGCGCAGCACCCATGGTAGTGCGCGGGGCCCGATCTGGAACCCCTACTCACGCGTGGTCGCGTGGTCTTGGTCGTGCCCCGCGCCGGTGACGCGGGGCACGACCCCTAAAGCATCCTAGGACATCGGTGACCGGGTGGGTCGCGGTCGCGGACGCCGCCGCCGGACTAGCGGATGGTGAAGGTCAGCGGATTGGAGATGCCGACGCCACCGTGGGTGTCGTACGCCCGGACGGTGAAGGTGGACGACGTGGCCGCCGCCAGGTCGAGCTGGAACTGGAAGCGCTGTCCACTGCGGGTCGGCGTCGCGGCCACCCGGGTCCCGCCGAGGTACAGCTCCACCCGGTCGACCACGTCCCCGGCGTCGGCGTCGGTGACGTCGGCGACCAGCGTGACGGTGGTCGGTTCGAGGAAGTACGTCTGCCCGCCGGGAGTGCTCAGCGCCACCGCCGGCGGCTGGTTGACGCCGCTGGTCGGGGGCGTGACCACCGTGATCAGCCGGGGCGGGGCACCGCCGGACAGCGACTGGTCGGTGCCGGCGGAGACGTTCAGCACGTAGGTGGTGCTGGTCCCGGGGGCCCCGACCGGCGGGGTCCACGACGCGTCGAACCGGTCGCCGGCGGACCTCGCCCCCTGGGCCACCGTGACGCCGTCCACCCGGAACGACACCGAGGTGATGTAGTGGCCGCCTCCCACCGTCGCGGTCGCCGCCAGCGGGACGGGGCCCGGCGCGGTGTAGACCGCCCCGGCGGCCGGGCTGATCCAGGTGACGATCGCCGGGTAGTCGGCGACCGGCGGCGAGGTCGTCGGCCCGGTCGGCGTCCTGGTGGGCAGGACCCCGCCGGTGCAGGCGACCCCGTTGAGGGTGAACGACGGCGGCGGGGGGTTGCTGCCGTACCAGGTGCCGACGAAGCCGATGGTGGTCGAGGCGTTGGTGCCCAGGTTGGCGTTCCAACTGAGGTTGGTCGCGCTGACCTGCTGGCCCGACTGGGCCCAGGTGGCGCTCCAGGTCTGCGCGATCCGCTGGTCGACCGCGGGGAAGCCGAACCGTAGCGTCCAGCCGCTGATCGGGTCACCGAGGTTGGTGACCGTGACGTCGGCGCTGAAGCCGCCGGTCCACTGGCTGCTGACGACGTAGTTCACCCGGCAACCGGCCGCGGCGCTCGCCGCGCTGGCGCACAGGCCCGCTGCCAGCACGCCGACCATGGCGACAACGACGGCGATCACAGCCGTCAGCGACTTTCGCATGTCACACCCGCCATAAATCGTTGAATATCAATAGGTATGACGACTGTCCTGCGGTTCCGCTTGCCTTGTCAAGACAAGGCAGAGAGTCCTGCCGCCGGCAGGACGTCGGGGGGGCCGGACGCTTGTACCCCCAACCCCCCCGGACCTCCCCTCGGGCCGCCCCGCAACCCCAAACCCCCCGCGGGGGCGCCCCCCGGGTCCCCCC
>NZ_JBMDWU010000055.1:0-5359 GCF_048594385.1 Micromonospora sp.
GCGGGCGCCCTGCTGGCCGAGGTGCAGGTGGCCCGGGACGACCTGGGCAACCCGAACGCGCACACCGCCGTGCTGGGCCGGGTGGCCGGGGAGCTGCCGGCGGTGGCCGAGCCGACGATGGTGGTCGCGGCGGTCAGCCCGACGACCCGGCCGACCTGGGCCCGGCTGCCCGAGCCGGCCGCCCCGCAGCGCCCGCACCGGCGGCGGGCCGCCGAGAGCGCCGGCCTGGGATCCCGCCTGGCGGAGCTGCGTACCCGGGTGATGGGCACCCCGCGCGGGCGGCTGTCGGTCGCGGCGGCCGTGGTGGTGGTCGGCCTGCTCGCCGCGATGGGCGGCTGGTGGGTGGGGGTGGGCCGGTACACGGTCGCGCCGCAGCTGGTGAACCTGAGCCGGGCCGACGCGCAGGCGCAGGCGGACCGGGCGGGTTTCCAGGTCGCCTTCGCCGAGCCCCGCTACGACGAGAAGGTGCCCCGCGACGGGGTGATCACCCAGGACCCGGGCTCGGCTGCCAAGATCCTCAAGGGTGGCACCATCACGCTGACCCTCTCCCTGGGCCCGGAGCGGTTCCCGCTGCCGGACGTCGTCGGCAAGGAGTTCGACCTGGCCGAGGCCGACCTGACCAGCGCGAAACTGGTGGTCGCCAAGGGCACGCCCCGCTACGACGACAACCTGCCGGCCGGGGTGGTGGTGGACACCAACCCGAGGGTGGGCACCGAGGTGAAGCCGGGCACCAAGGTGACGGTCATCCTCAGCCGGGGCCGCGCCCCGATCACGGTGCCCGACCTGGTCGGCAAGAGCCTCACCGACGCCCGCACCGCCCTGTCCCGGCTCGGCCTGGAGCTGGTCGAGACGTACAAGGAATCCGACAAGCCGCGCGACGAGGTCCTCGGGCAGAGCCCGGCCGACGGCGCGGGTGTGGAGAAGGGCACCAAGGTCAAGCTGGACGTCAGCAAGGGCCCGCCGCAGGTGACCGTACCCCGGGTGGTCGACCTGCCCTGCCAGCAGGCCAAGCAGCAGTTGGAGGGGGCCGGGTTCACGGTGAACGTGCAGTTCAACCCCAACGGCATCGTCCGGTTCCAGAACCCGGGCGAGAACTCGCAGGTGCCACCGGGCACCCCGGTCACCCTGGGCTGCCTGTGAGCGGCCACCGGCCGGTCGGCTCGCACACCCCGACCTCGGGTGGGCTGGCCAGGGCGGCCCTGCCGTACGTGGACGCGACCGGCTCCCGGGTGGTGCAGGTCTACGTCTCCAACTCGCGGGGCTGGGCGCTGCCGCCCGGCGACCCCGCCCAGGACGCGCTGTTCGCCGAGGGCTGCGCCGCCCGGGGCGTACCGGTCTACATCCACGCGTCGCTGCTGGTCAACCTCGGTTCGCCCACGGCGGCGACGGTGGAGAAGTCGACGCAGACGCTGGCGCACGCGCTGCGCCGGGGGCGGGCGATCGGGGCGCGGGGCGTGGTGTTCCACGCCGGCAGCGCGGTCGACGCCGGCTACGCCGAGACCGCCATGCGACAGGTACGCGAGGCGCTGCTGCCGCTGCTCGACGAGACCACGGCCAGCGGCGGTCCGTTGCTGCTGGTGGAGCCGAGCGCCGGTGGCGGCCGGTCACTGGCCTCCCGGGTGGAGCACCTCGGCCCCTACCTGGACGCGGTCGACAGGCACCCGGGGCTGGGCGTCTGCTTCGACACGTGCCACGCCTGGGCGGCCGGGCACGACCTGGCCGTGGCGGGCGGCATGACGGCGACCCTGGACACCCTGGTCGCCACGGTCGGGGCGGACCGGCTCAAGCTGATCCACGCCAACGACTCCAAGGACCTGTGCGGTTCGACCCGGGACCGGCACGAGAACATCGGCAAGGGCAACATCGGCGAGCCGGCCTT
The DNA here is from genome assembly GCF_048594385.1 of Micromonospora sp. Taxonomy (NCBI): domain Bacteria; kingdom Bacillati; phylum Actinomycetota; class Actinomycetes; order Micromonosporales; family Micromonosporaceae; genus Micromonospora; species Micromonospora sp. The sequence continues at coordinate 1,880 of NZ_JBMDWU010000055.1, forward strand.
CGCCGAGTTGATGGCCCACCCGGCGACCGCCGGCATCCCCGTCGTCGTGGAAACCCCCACCGAGAAGCACGAGGGCCACGCCACCGACATAGCCACCCTCACCCGCCTTCACCCCTGACGGCCGTCCTCTCCGCCGGCACCCCTCCCCCACTCGACGCCGCCCGCTCGACGCCCCTGGCTCGACGCCCCCGGTGATCAAGAGGTTCGCGTCAAATGTGATCTCCAGGCTGACGCGAATCTCTTGATCAACACCGGAAGGCGGGGAAGGCGCGGAGGGCGCGGGCGGTGCCGGTGGGGGTCAGGGGGTGAGGAGGTCAGGGAGGATCTTGGCGGCGTGGTCGATGGCGGCGTCGTCGACGTCGAGGTGGGTGACCAGGCGGGCGGTGCGGGGGCCGAGCACCGACAGCAGCACCCCCTCGGCGCGGGCGGCGGTGGCCAGGGCCCGCGCGTCGAGCCGGTGCCCGGTCAGGTCCAGCGGCACGATGTTGGTGCGTACCGGGCCGGCGAGCACCCCACACGGGGCGAGCGCCTCGGCGAGCCGGGCGGCCCGGACGTGGTCGTCGGCGAGCCGGTCGAGGTGGTGGGCCAGGGCGTACCGGCCGGCGGCGGCGAGCACCCCGACCTGCCGCATCCCGCCCCCCATCCGCTTGCGCAGGAACCGGGCCCGGTCGATCCGCGCGGCACTGCCCACGACCAGCGAGCCGACCGGCGCGCCGAGACCCTTGGAGAGACAGACCGACAGGGTGTCGAACAGCGCGCCGTAATCGTGCAGCGGCACCCCGTCGGCGACGTGCGCGTGCCAGATCCGGGCGCCGTCGCAGTGCAGGGCGAGGCCGGCGGTGTCGGCGACGCGACGTAGCTCCCGCAGGGTCGCCAGCGGGATCACCCCACCACCGCCCCGGTTGTGGGTCTGTTCCACGGCGATCGCCCGGGTCGGCACCGCGAAGTAGCCGTCCGGCCGGATCATCGCCTCCACCATGCCCGGGTCCAGGTCGGCGCCGAGGGTCGGCCAGGTCCGCGTGGAGATCGCACCGTACGCCGCAGCCGCGCCGACCTCGTACGTCACCACGTGCGCGTCGGCGTCGCAGAGCAGCTCGTCACCGGGCGGGACGACCAGTTGCAGGGCGATCTGGTTGGCCATCGTCCCGGTCGGGGCGAAGAGCGCCGCCTCGTGCCCGAACAGCGCGGCGACCTCGGCCTCCAGCGCGTTGACCGTCGGGTCCTCGGCGTAGACGTCGTCGCCGACCTCGGCGGCGGCCATCGCCTCCCGCATCCCGGCGGTCGGTCGGGTCACCGTGTCGGAACGCAGTTCGGCCACCGGACCGACGCCCGCCGTGGGGTCAGCCACGGAGCATCTCCGCCACCAGGAAGGCCAGCTCCAACGACTGCTGGGTGTTCAGCCGGGGGTCGCAGGCGGTCTCGTACCGGCCGGGCAGGTCGAGGTCCTCGATGCCCTGGGCGCCGCCGAGGCACTCGGTGACGTCCTCGCCGGTCAGCTCGACGTGGATGCCGCCCGGGTGGGTGTCCAGCCCCCGGTGCACCTCGAAGTAGCCGAGGACCTCGTCGACGATCCGGTCGAAGTGCCGGGTCTTGTAACCGTTGGAGGATTCGTGGGTGTTGCCGTGCATCGGGTCGCACTGCCACACCACCTTCGCCCCGGCGGCGGTGACCTTGGCCACGATCGGCGGCAACGCGTCGCGGACCTTGTGGTTGCCCATCCGGCTGATCAGGGTCAGCCGGCCGGGGATGTTGTCCGGGTTGAGCTTCTCGCACAGCTCGATCGCCTCGTCCGGGCTGGTGGTCGGGCCGAGCTTCACCCCGATCGGGTTGGCGATGCGGGAGATGAAGTCGATGTGCGCGCCGTCGAGCTGCCGGGTCCGCTCGCCGACCCACAGGAAGTGCCCGGACAGGCCGTACGCCCGGCGGTCGGAGACCCGGGTCAGCGCCCGGTCGTACTCCAGGGCCAGCGCCTCGTGGGAGCAGTAGAGGGTGACCGTACGCAACGCGTCGTCCTCGGTCATCCCGCAGGCCCGGATGAACGCGATGGCCCGGTCGATCTCCCGGGCGATCGCCTCGTAGCGCTCCCCCGCCGGGGAGTTCTTCACGAAGCCCTTGTTCCAGTCGTGCACCGCGTGCAGGTCGGCCAGCCCGCCGGCCAGGTAGGCGCGCAGCATGTTCATCGCGGCGGCCGAGTTCGCGTACGCCCGGATCATGCGCTGCGGGTCGGCGACCCGGGCGGCCGGGTCGGCCTCCAGCGCGTTGATCATGTCGCCGCGGTAGGCGGGCAGGCCCCGGGCGTCGGTCGGCAGCGAGCGGGGCTTGGTGTACTGGCCGGCGACCCGGGCCACCTTCACCACCGGCAGGGACGCGCCGTAGGTGAGCACAATCGCCATCTGGAGCAGGGTGCGGGCGTTGGCCAGCAGGTGGCTCTCGGTGTTGTCGGCGAAGGTCTCGGCGCAGTCACCGCCCTGGAGCAGGAACGCCTTGCCCTCGCAGACCAGGGCGAGCTTGCGTCGGAGCTGGTCCACCTCGTAGGGGGCGACCACCGACGGCACGGTGTCGAGCACCTTGCACACCTCGGCGACCTGGGCCGGGTCGGACCACGGCGGGATCTGCTGACGGGGCAGGTCACGCCACCGGTCGAGGCCGAGAGCGGCGTCCTCGGCCGAGTCGACGGTGGGGCGGCTGGTCTGCAGCCCGGGGCTGCTCACGGCGGGGTAGCTCAGCTGATGCCACTCATGGCGCATGGGAGAAAGCGTACGGCGACGGTCCGGACGCCGCGCCCCCGAGGTACGGGGTTCCGGAAGGTGGGAGTCAGGGGGTCGGCGAGGGCGCGGGGCTGTGCCCGCCGGGTTCCTCGCCCGCGATGCACCAGTCCGCGCCGTCGCGGGTGACGGTGAACAGCAGCGGTCGGGTGACCTTCTTCGACCCCACCGAAACGGTCACCGAGGTGCTGACCTCCTGCCCCCGGGCACCGGTGCGGATGTCGGTGATGGTCGCCCCGGGCACCTGGAAGTGGTCGGCGAAATCACCGTTCGGCCCGGTCGCGGCGGCGTCGAAACCCTCCTGCATCGTCGCGCAGAGCTGGTTGCGGCCGGCGGCCGGGTCCTTGGCGGCCATCGCGTCGAGGTACGCCTGGACCCGCTCCCGGGCCTTGGCCGACGCCTCCTGGGCGGGCACCCGGCTGGGCCCGCCGTCGGCTTCGCCGTCGCCGTTCTGGCCGCAGCCCAGTAGGGCGAACGGCAACAGGGCCAGCGGTACGACGCCGGCGGTGCGGAGCCTGCGGCCCATGCGTCCTCCCTGGGTACGGATGCCGAGCGGCGAGTCTGCCACACCGCACCCGTCCGGTGGCAACCCGTCACGGCCGCGCCGGCCCGGCCGGTCGGCGTTTCGCCCGGTGGGGCCGCCGCCGACCGGGCCGGACAGCCGGACGGGGAGGGACCGGACGCCCACGCGGTCTTCATGCAGGCGCCGCACCGT
>NZ_JBMDWU010000550.1:0-10436 GCF_048594385.1 Micromonospora sp.
GGGCCGTCCGCGCTGCCGGCGCCCGCCGGTGACGGCCTGGTGGGCCGGGACGGCGAGTTGGCGACCCTACGGGACGCGACCACGGCGGCCTTCACCGGCGGCAGCGCGCTGGTGCTCGTCCAGGGTGAACCCGGGGTCGGCAAGACCCGGCTGCTGCGGGAGGCCACCGCCGAGGCGGCGCGGCGCGGCGCGCTCGTCGTCTGGGGGCAGTGCCTCGACGGCGGTGGCGCGCCCTCGATGTGGCCGTGGGTCCAGGTCATCCGCGCCGTCCTCGACGTGACGCCCGGGGACGTCCCGGTCGGCCGGGAACTGGGCAGCCTGCTGGAGCCGCGCCGGGACGACCCTGCCGCGCCGGTGTTGCCCGACAACGGATTCCCGTTCCGGCTCTTCGAACAGGTCGTCGCGACCGTCGCCGCGGCCTCGGCGCGGCGGCCGACGGTGCTCGCCCTCGACGACCTGCAGTGGGGCGACGACGCGTCCCTGCGCCTGATCAGCCACCTGGCGGCCCGGCTGCCCGGCGGCACCCTGATGGTCGGCGCGCTGCGCGACCACGCCCCCACCCCCGGTTCCGCGCTGTCCCGGATGCTCGCCACCGTCAGCCGGCTCCCCGGTCACCAGCGGATCCGGCTGGGCAACCTCAACGAGACCGAGGTGGCCGAACTCGTCCGCCGGGAGACCGGCTCGACGCCCACCCCGGAGTCGACCCGTGGCATCCTCACCCGCACCGCCGGGAACCCGTTCTTCGTCCGGGAACTGTCCCGGCTGCTCACCGACCGGCCCCGGGGGTGCACCGGTGTCCCGGCCACCGTCCGGGACGTGGTCATCGACCGGATGTCCGGGCTGGACGCCGACAGTCGCGACCTGCTCCGGATCGCCGCGTCGATCGGCCGGGACGTGGAACTCGGGCTGCTCGCCCGCGTGGCCGGACTCGACCTCGACCGCTGCCTGGAACGGCTGGAACCGGTGCGGGCGCTCGGGATGCTCCACAGCCGCCCGGACGACCCGTTCTCGCTGCGGTTCTCCCATGACCTGGTCCGCGAGGCGGTGACCGCGACGACCCGGCCGGCCCAGGCGGGACAGCTGCACCTGCGGATCGCGGACGCGCTCGAACGGGGCGGTCCGGACGCCGAGACGGTGGTCGAGCGCCTCGCCCACCACCTGTGGTCCGCCGGCCTGCTCGCCGAACCGGCCCGTACGGCGCAGGCGCTGATCCGCGCGGGCCGGTACGCGGCGGGCAAGTCGGCGCTCGACGTCGCCGAGCGGTGGCTGCGCTCGGCGGTGCAGGTGGCGCGCGGCGCGGGACTGGCCGGGTGGGAGCTGTCCGCCCTCGCCCAGCTCACCGCCGTCCTCGGCATGCGGTCGATGTACGGCTCCTCGGTGACCGACCTGCTGGAACGGGCCGAACACCTGGCCCGGGACCTCGGCCGGGAGCGGGAGGCGGCCGGTTTCCTCTACTCCCGCTGGGCCGCCCTGGTCCAGGCGCTCGAACTCGACCGCAGCGCCCCGCTGGCCCGCCGGCTGCTGGAGTGGGGGCAGGAGTCCGCCGACCCGTGGGTGCTCGCCTGCGGCCTGCACGCCTGGGGCCTGCAACAGTGGGACTACGGGGAGATCGGTGAGGCGGTCCGCTGGCTCGAGCGGTCCCGGGGCATGATCTTCGACGTTCCGCGCCGGGACGAGGACCCCGTCCGGCACGACCTCCAGCTGCTGATGGCCGCGATGCTGGCCGAGGTCACCAGCCTGCACGGCGCGGTGGCCGACGGCCGGGCCGTGCTCGACGGGCTGGAGGACCTGGCCGGCGACGACCCGTACACGCTCACGGTGTGGGCGTGCGCCGCCGCCCGGATAGCGGTGATCGTCGGTGATCCGGTGCTGGCGTTGCGCGCGTCCGGCCGGGGGATCGCCGTCGATCCCGGGTTCTCGTTCGTCTTCCTCGGCACCTACCAGCGGCTGGCCCGCTGCTGGGCGCTGGCGGTGACCGGTCGGGACCCGCTCGGCAACGCGGACCGGGCCCGGCGGCTCATCGCCGCGCACCTGCTCGACCCGCCCCGCTCGGACGTCGCCGCCTGGCACGGGCTCCTCGGCGAGATGCTCCTCGCCGGTGGCGCGGTCGACGCTGCCGCGAGCGCGCTCGACCAGGCCGACCACTATCTGGAGTCGTGCGGTCAGCGTCACCCGGAGGGACTGCTGCTCCTGCTGCGGGCCCGGCTGCTGCGGGCGCGGGGCGAGCCGGTCGAGGTCGTCCGGGCCGCCGCCGAGCGGGCCCGGACGGCGTCCGCCGAGCGGGGTGCGTTCCTGCACACCCGCCGGGCCGAGCGGTTCCTCGCCGAACTGGCGACCTGATCCACCGGGCCGGTGGCCGCCGACGGTGGCGGCCACGGAGGGCGTGGCTTGACAATCGGCCCGGTCCGCAGTGGACGATGAGACGTGAGAATCCTCGTGGTGGGTGGTAGCGGTCTGATCGGCGCGCACGTCGTCGAGGTGCTGCGCGGGCGGGGACACCGGGTGACCACGGTGGCCCGTACCGCCCGGCCGGACGTCGACCACCTGCTCGACGTCGAGTCCGCCTCGGCCGACGACCTGCGACCGCTGCTCGCCGGCCACGACGGTGTCGTCCTCGCCACCCGGGCCGACGAACAGCGGGTGCTGCCCCGGCCGATCCACCCGCTGCTGCGCCGCGAACTCGTCGACCCGGTGGTACGCCTGCTCACCGCCGCCCGCGCCGAGGGCCTCACCCGGGCGGTACTGACCGGGTCGTACTACACCTTCTTCGACCGGCGGTATCCGCAGTGGCGGCTGGCGGACCGGCACGTCTACATCAGGTGCCGGCGGGAACAGGCCGCCGAGGGACGCGCCGCCGCCGGCCCGCAGCTGCCGGTCACCGTGCTGGAGTTGCCGTTCGTCTTCGGCCGGGCCGGCGACCGGCTGCCCAACTGGGCCGGTCCGCTCGACCGGTGGGCGCGGTCCCGGGCGCCGCTGGCGGTCCCCGTCGGTGGAACGGCCACCGCCTCGGCGCGCAGCGTGGCCGAGGTCGCCGCCGACGCGCTCGAACAGGCCCGGGGCGAGGACGTCCCGGTCGCCGACGAGAACCTCACCTGGGCGGCCATGATGACCCGCATCGCCCACGCCGTCGGCCGGCCGCGCCGGGTCGGCCGCCTGCCCGCCCCCGCCGCCCGTGCCGCGCTGGGCTGCGGCGGACTGCTGCACGCTCTCGCGCGCCGGGAGGCGGGTCTCAACCCCACCCACCTCGCCGACCTGCTACTGGCCGAGTTGTTCGTCGAACCCACCACCGGCCGGTCGCTGGAACCGGCGTTGCGCGACACCTTCGCCCCCACCGGCTGACACCGCCGCCGGCGGGCGCCCCGGGACGCGACAGCCGGACGCAAGGTTCGCGTTAGGTCCGCCCGCGACGATCGGGCGTATGAGTGAGATCGGTCGCACGCTTCGGGTTCCGGACGCCAACCTGTACTACCAGATCTGCGGTTCCGGACCGGTGCTGCTGATACTCCAGGGCGGGGACGGGGACGCCGACCGGGCGGCCGGTCTGGTCGCGCAGCTCGCCGAGGCGTACACCGTGGTCACCTACGACCGGCGTGGCCTGTCGCGCAGCGTCATCGACCCCGACGACGGCCGCCCGGTGCCCGTGGAGACCCACGCCGACGACGTGCACCGGCTGCTGGCCGAGGTGACCTCGGAGCCGGCGGTGGTGTTCGGTTCGAGCATCGGTGGTCTCACCGGGCTGCACCTGGCCACCCGGCACCCGGAACAGGTCCGGGTGCTGGTCACGCACGAGCCGCCGATCCTCGACCTGCTGGCCGACGACCTGTGCCGCACGGTCAACGCCGGCCTCGACGAGGCGGAGGAGCTGCACCGGGGTGCCGGCGGCCTGCCGGCACTGCTGCGCCTGGGCGCGCTCAACGGCGTGGACTTCCGCCGGCTGGCGACCGAGCCGGGGGTCACCATGCCCCCGCCGCCCGACGAACGGCGGACCGCGAACATCGAGTTCTTCCTGTCCCGGGACCTGCCCGCGTTCCGGGAGTACCGGCTCGACATGGACGACCTGGACGCGATGAAGACCGGGCCGACGCGGGTCGTCCCGGCCGCCGGGCAGGACTCGCGCGGCGTGTGGGGATACGTCGCCGCCGAACGCCTCGCGGCCCACCTCGGGGTGGCGACCTCGGAGTTCCCCGGCGGGCACGCCGGGCTGACCACCCACCCCCGCGCCTTCGCCGCCCGGCTGCGCGAGGTGCTCTCCAGTTTCGGCGTGTGACGCTCGGGAGGCGGAACCATGACGACGATGGTGCACGACACGACGACGACCGGTGCGGCACCGGGGGAGACGCCGGTCCGGCGGCTCGACCGGGTGGTCATCCGCTTCGCGGGCGACTCGGGCGACGGGATGCAGCTCACCGGGGACCGGTTCACCTCGGAGACCGCCCAGCTCGGCAACGACATCGCGACACTGCCCAACTTCCCGGCCGAGATCCGGGCACCGGCCGGCACCCTGCCCGGCGTGTCGAGCTTCCAGCTCCACTTCTCCGCCGTCGACGCCCTCACCCCCGGCGACGCGCCCGACGTCCTGGTCGCGATGAATCCGGCCGCGCTGCGGGCGAACCTCGCCGACCTGCGTCGCGGTGCGGCGATCATCGTCGACACCGACGAGTTCACCGGACGCCAGCTGACGAAGGTCGGCTACCGGGCCAACCCGCTGGAGGACGGCTCGCTCGACGGGTACGAGGTCCATCCGGTGGCGCTGACCACACTGACCCTCGGCGCGCTCGCCGAGACGGGGGTGTCGAAGCGGGACGCCGCACGGGCCAGGAACATGTTCGCGCTCGGCCTGCTGAGCTGGATCTACGCCCGCCCGTTCGCATCGACCCTGCGGTTCCTGGAACGCAAGTTCGCCACCCGCCCGGAGTTGGCCGCCGCGAACGTCACCGCCTTCCGGGCCGGCTGGAACTACGGCGAGACCACCGAGGACTTCACCGTCCGGTACGAGGTCGCGCCGGCCCCGATGCCGCCCGGCAGGTACCGCAACATCACCGGCAACGCGGCGCTGGCGCTGGGGCTGGTGGCGGCCGGCGTCCGGTCGGAGCTGCCGGTGTTCCTCGGCGCGTACCCGATCACGCCCGCCTCGGACATCCTGCACGAGCTGTCGAAGCACAAGCGGTTCGGGGTGACCACCATGCAGGCCGAGGACGAGATCGCCGCGGTCGGGGCGGCCCTGGGCGCCTCCTACGGCGGGGCGTTGGGGGTGACCACCACCTCCGGGCCGGGGGTGGCGCTCAAGGGCGAGACGATCTCCCTGGCGGTCGCGCTGGAACTGCCGCTGGTCGTCATCGACGTGCAGCGGGCCGGCCCGTCGACCGGCATGCCGACCAAGACCGAGCAGGCAGACCTGGACATGGCGCTGTTCGGCCGCCACGGTGAGGCGCCGCTGGCGGTGATCGCCCCGGCGACGCCGGCGGACTGCTTCGCCGCGGCGATCGAGGCGGCCCGGATCGCCCTGACCTACCGCACCCCCGTCATCCTGCTGTCGGACAACTACGTGGCGAACGGCTCCGAGCCGTGGCTGCTGCCGGACGTGTCCCGGCTGCCCGACCTCCGGGTCAGCTTCGCCCGCGAGCCCAACGGCCCGGACGGCCGGTTCCTGCCGTACCTGCGGGACCCGCAGACGTTGGCCCGGCCGTGGGCGGTCCCGGGCACGCCGGGACTGGCGCACCGGATCGGCGGCCTGGAGAAGGCCGACGGCACCGGCGACATCTCGTACGACCCGGCCAACCACGACCTCATGGTGCGTACCCGGGCGGCCCGGATCGCCTCGATCCCGGTGCCCGACGTCGAGGTGGAGGACCCGGACCCGGACACCCGGGTGCTGGTGCTCGGCTGGGGCTCGACGTACGGGCCGGTCACGGCCGCGTGCCGGGCGCTGCGCCGGCGCGGACACGCCGTGGCGCAGGCCCACCTGCGGCACCTGAACCCCCTGCCGGCGAACCTCGGCGACGTCCTGGCCCGCTACGACCGGGTGGTCGTCCCCGAGATGAACCTGGGGCAGCTCGCCCGGGTGCTACGCGCCCGGTACCTGGTCGACGTGGTGTCCCACACCAAGGTCGAGGGTTCGCCGCTCACCACCGGCGAACTGGAGAACGCCTTCGAGAGGGTGATCGGTGATGCCTGAGGTCGCCCTGTCGTTGACCGCCCGGGACTTCCGGTCCGACCAGGAGGTCCGCTGGTGCCCCGGCTGCGGTGACTACGCCATCCTCGCCGCGGTGCAGGGGTTCCTGCCGGAGCTGGGCATCCCGCGCGAGAACATCGTCTTCATCTCGGGCATCGGCTGCTCGTCGCGCTTCCCGTACTACCTGGACACCTACGGGATGCACTCGATCCACGGACGCGCGCCGGCCATCGCCACCGGCCTGTGCGTCAGCCGGCCCGACCTGTCGGTCTGGGTGGTCACCGGCGACGGCGACGCGCTGTCGATCGGCGGCAACCACCTCATCCACGCCCTGCGCCGCAACGTCAACCTCAAGATCCTGATGTTCAACAACCGGATCTACGGGCTGACCAAGGGGCAGTACTCGCCGACGTCCGAACTGGGCAAGACCACGAAGTCGACGCCGGTCGGTTCACCCGACACGCCCTTCAACCCGCTCTCGCTCGCGCTCGGCGCCGAGGCGAGCTTCGTCGCCCGTACCCTGGACGCCGACCGTCAGCACCTGCAGTCGGTGCTGCGGGCCGCCGCGGCCCACCGTGGCTCGGCGTTCGTCGAGATCTACCAGAACTGCAACATCTTCAACGACGGCGCCTTCGCGCCACTGAAGGACCCGGACGTCCGTGACGACCACCTGATCCGGCTCACCCACGGCGAGCCGATCCGGTTCGGCACGGACGGCCGGTTCTGCGTCACGCATCCGCCGGGCGGGTTCGGCCTCGCCGTCCGCCCCACCGCGCAGGTGCCGCCCGGCGAGATCGTGGTGCACGACGAGTCGGTCACCGACCCGGCGTACGCGTTCGCGCTGTCCCGGCTCTCCGGATCCGACCTGCGTACCACCCCGGTCGGCGTGTTCCGCGCCGTCGACCGGCCCTGCTACGACGACACCGTGCGCGCGCAGGTCGCGCACGCCACCTCGACCGGGCCCGGCGACCCGACGCGGATGCTCACCGATCTGCTCGACAGCGGCGACACCTGGACGATCGGCTGATCGCCGTGCACCGCAGACGACACGGACGGGGCCGAGGACGTTCCCGGCCCGTGCGGGCCGGTGACCGGCCCGGCGTCGTCACCGGCCGGGGCGTCGGCACCGGCGCTCCCCGACCCCACCGTTTCGCACAGCCCGTCGACAGCACAGAGCCGGAGGTATGGCCATGACCACGTCGCAGGTGAGGGTTCGTCTCGAGGGCGGCCCGAACGGTTTCCCCGACGACTTTCGGGCCCGGTTGGTCAACAGCCTGGAGCCGAAGATCAAAGTCCAGTACGGCTGCGGCTACGAGCACTTCGAGCGCACCGACGAGTCGCTGACGGCGGTCGACGGTGACGTCGTCATCTACCGCTGGACGGCGCAGACCCGTATCGCCGAGTGACCTTTCCCCCCACCCGCGGTGGCCGCCATCATCCCCCGGCGGGCGCCCACCGCGCTGTTCGCGCCCGAGCCGCCGGCCGGGCCCGGTGAGCCGCCGGCCGGCGGGGTGAGCCGCTGCACGACGGGGGCAGGTGGGGGAGTGGGGTTCCGTATGGGCCGGGGTCCGCGCGGGCCGGCGGCCGCCTCCCCGGGGTTCCGCGCGTCCCGGTGACGTGCCCCGGACGCGACACTGGCACCGCCGGCGGGACGTGGCCGGCGGTGCCAGTGGGTTCCGCGCGTTCAGCTCACCAGGTGACGGGAAGGGAAGTTACGCCACCGGTGAGGGTGAAATCGCGGAACTCCAGCTCGGCTGGGGGGACAGCGAGCTGGAGATTGGGGAAGCGGACGAGCAGCGTCGCGAACAGGCACTGCAACTCGGCCCGCGCGAGGCTCGACCCGATGCAGAACCGGGGCCCGTGCCCGAACGCGATGTGCCGGTCGGAGTCGCGGGTGATGTCGAAGCGGTCCGGGTCGACGAAGACGTCCGGGTCCCGGTTGGTGGCGGTGAAGGCGAGCAGGATGAGGTCACCGGCCGGCACGTCGGTGCCGCAGACCGTGATGTCCTGGTGTGCGTAGCGGGGCAGCACGTCCTGGGTGGACGGGGCGACCATGCGCAGCATCTCCTCGACCGCGGACGGCACCAGGCTCAGGTCGTTCTGCAGCTTCTCCCGCTGGTCGGGGTGGGTGAGCAGCAGCAGAGTGCCGAGGTCCAGCCGGGTGACCGTGGTCTCGTGGCCGGCGAACAGCAGGCCGGCACCCATCCGGGCGATCTCGTCGTCGCTGAGGTTCTCCTGCTCGGCGACCGCGAGCAGGTCGGAGAAGACGTCCTCGCCCGGCTCGGCGCGCTTGATGTCGATCAGCCGGTACATGTAGGCGACGAGCCGTTCCCAGGCGGCCTTCGCCGCGGCGGGGTCGTCGAGCGCGGTGGCGCCGGCCGAGTAGTGCCGGAACTCGGCGCGGTCCTCCGTCGGCACGCCCAGCAACTGGCAGATGACCAGCACCGGCAGCGGGAACGAGAGCGCCTCGTGGAAGTCGGCCGGCTGCGGGCTCGCCGCGAGATCGTCGAGCAGTTGGTCGACGATCTCCTGTACCTGGCCGCGCAGCTTCTCCACCCGGCGGGCGGCGAACGACGGCCCGATCAGCCGCCGGAACCGCTGCCGGGCGGCGACCTCCTTGTCCGGGGTGCCCAGCGGCCCGGTCAGCACGGCCGCGTTGGCGACCCGGGCCGCCTTCTCCGGCTCGGGGTGGGAGCGGCCCAGGCGCGGGTCGTTGAGCAGCGTCTTGACCTCCTCGTACCGGGTGACCAGCCACGCCTCGTCACCGGCCGAGGTACGCACCCGGACGATCGGTTGGGTGTCCCGCAGCTCGCGGAACAGCGGTGCGATGCCGTTGACGTCGAACTGGTCGCGCTCGAACGGCAGCGCGGGCAGGTCGACGACGGGCAGGTCGCTGGTGATTGTCATGGTGGATGCTCCTTAGTTGAGTGAGACCCGGTCGAGGCGCTGCCGCTGGGCCGCCCGTACGCCCTCGGCGAGCGCGATCGGCGTGGGGTTGGCGAAGATGTCGGACAGCGCGAGCCGGACCCGCAGCCGGGCCTCGACCTGCTGGACGAGCCGGGCGGCGAGCAACGAGTGCCCCCCGGCGGTGAAGAAGTTGGACCCGGCGTGCACGTCGGCATGGCCGAGCAGGTCCTGCCACAGGGTGATCAGCTCGTCGAGCACCGGGTCGCCGCTGGCCGCCGTCGGGCGTGCGGCCTCGCGCGCCCGCCGCCTGCGGTCCTCGGCGAGCCGGCCCAGCGCGGGATAGTCGACCTTGTCGTTGCCGGTGGTGGGGAAGCCGGCCACGACGATGAACTCCTGCGGCACCGCGGCGTGCGGCAGCACCCCGATGGCGTGCCGCCAGAGGTCGTCGTGGACGGCGTCGTCCGGGTCGGGGCCGACGACGAACGCGACGAGCGTGCCGTCGGCGCCGCCGTGCACCAGCACCGCCGCCGCGTCGACCGCCGGATGCTCGCCGAGCACCGACTCGATCTCGCCCAGCTCGATCCGGTTGCCCCGCAGCTTCACCTGACGGTCCATCCGGCCGAGCACCTCGATGGTGCCGTCCGACCGCCAGCGGGCCAGGTCCCCCGTGCGGTAGAACGGCCCGTACCGCTCGTGCCCGCCGAACCGTTCGGCGGTCAGCTCCGGGCGGCGGTGGTAGCCGATCGCCACCCCCTCACCGGCGATGCAGAGTTCGCCGTGCAGGCCCACCGGCAGCTCGCGGCCCTCCGGGTCGGCGATGAAGACCTGCGTGTTCGCGATCGGTGCACCGACGTGGACGGGCCCGGTGAACGGGGCGGCGAGCAGCGCCGCGGTGGACCAGATGGTCGTCTCCGTGGGGCCGTAGACGTTGTGCAGTTCCCGACCGGCCCCGGCGAGCTGACGGGCCAGCCCGGCCGGCAGCGCCTCGCCGCCGCTGAGCAGCCGGACGTCGCGCAGGACGTCCCCCGCCTGCTCGGCCACCAGCCGCCAGGTCGTCGGCGTCGCCTGCACGATGTCGACCGGGTGCCGCCGCAGCACGTCCAGCAGCACCTGCCCGTCGGTGCGGGCGGCGTCCGGGGCGACCACCGTCGACCCGCCGGTGACCAGGGGCAGGAAGAGTTCCAGCGCCGAGATGTCGAAGCTGAACGTGGTCAGCCAGAGCGTCGCGGTGCGGGCGTCGGCGCGGAGCAGGTCGACGAAGTGCTCGATCAGGTTGGCCAGCGCCCGGTGGGTGATCCAGGTGCCCTTCGGGCGTCCGGTCGACCCGGAGGTGTAGATGAGGTAGGCCGGGTCGTCG